>NZ_LYRQ01000014.1:0-78046 GCF_001661605.1 Pseudoalteromonas sp. MQS005
TGTACTTTTCTTCACAATTTACGCGTCTGCTCTATCATGTTTATTTCAACGAGCAGGTAAACATAACAAGCGCCTTAACTCCGACAATGTTTAGTTGTCATAGTTTTGGCAAACAACGCAAAAAGCCATGCCAACACATTGCGTGTTAGGCGGGCGTTAGGTGTAAAGCATAGTCATGAGCATTCAATATAGAATTAATGAACCTATCGACGTTCAACAGTTTTATGATTTACTCGTTAACTCAACATTGGGTGAGCGCAGACCAATTGACGACCGTGAATGTTTAGAAGGAATGATCGCTAATAGTAATCTAACGGTAAGCGCATGGGATTCTGGAAAATTAATTGGTTTGGCTCGTTCAATGACAGACTTCAATTATGCATGTTACTTATCTGACTTGGCTGTCGATCAATCTTATCAAGAAGGTGGTATTGGAAAGCAGTTACAAATTTTAACTCAAGGGCAATTAAACCACCGTTGTAAGTTAATTCTAATTTCAGCACCGACAGCTAATGAATACTACGAAAAAATTGGTTTTACAAATAACCCTAGGTGTTGGGTGCTTGAAAGGACTTCAGAAATTTACACCTAACAAGGCATTTAAACGGACAAAAAACAGTTGGCTTTGTTCGCTGCGCTCACTATTATAACCAACAATTTTTTGCCGCTTAATGTGGCGTTAGGTGCTACTAGTAAAAGACAGGCAAGTTTATTTTTAGCTTGGCTACTGAAAAGGAAGTTTGGACATCATTACAAATGAAAAAACACTCAACTTCAGACAAGATCCTCCTTATTTCCTGTGCTCTTTTTTTCACGTTTTTATTCATAAATGGATTGATAACTGGAGAAGTTTCGCCGAAAGGTGGCGAAGATTATTCTCTAGAAACCAGTCCAAACATGTTTTACTTTATTCTAGGAGTGTATGCAGTATTGACTGGAGCGTGTGTATTTGAACTCGTCAGAAACAAAGTTCAGATTAAATAAACACGCACCTAACAACGCGCTATTGTCACTCACTTCGTTCGCTGGGACGCATTCACGGGGCCGCTTCGCGATTATAGCCCCGTGCCTGCACCCCAAAGCTTAAAGTTAGGTGTACATGAATATGCAGCCCAGATTAGAGTTCGAGTTTTTGCGATCTGACCCTTCGAAAATATGGGTAAAAGCATGTAATGACGCTTTCGCTGGAGAAACTGAGCAATATATAAACGCGCAGTTGTTGGAAGAGAAGCTAAAACAGACACCCATCTTTAATTTTGTACTTGCAATGGTTTCAAACTATGCTTTAGGCAGTATGAATAACTAGGCAGGGTGTTCCATGGCAATTGCAAGAAAGCGTCAGGTTAGTTTGGCTGATACGCGATATTATCACTGTATTTCACGCTGTGTACGCCGAGCCTTTTTATGCGGAGAAGACCATTTTACAGGTCAGTCTTATGAGCACCGCAGAAGCTGGGTTGAAGATAGGTTACTTGCACTAGCGAAGGTATTTTGCATAGATGTGTGTGCTTATGCTGTGATGAGTAATCACACTCATTTAGTACTATATGTAGATGATAAAAAGGCTAATAGGCTAAATGACCAAGCCATTATTATTCGTTGGCATAAAGTGTGTAAAGGCACGTTATTAACGCAAAAATACCTGCAAGGTGAAAAACTCACTAAAGCAGAGCTTATCTTTTTCAATCAAATAGTAAAACAATACCGAGAGCGGCTATCTAGCATCAGTTGGTTTATGCGCTTGTTAAATGAAGATATTGCGCGCAAAGCAAATAAAGAAGACAACTGCACTGGTCGATTCTGGGAAGGGCGCTTTAAATCACAGGCCTTGCTAGATGAAGCCGCACTAGCTGCTTGCATGGCGTATGTAGATTTAAATCCAATTAGAGCAAAGATAGCCAGCACCCCCGAAGAATCAAATCATACCAGCGTGAAAAAGCGATTAGAAAGTGCAGCAACAGGCAAGCAGCCTAAAAGTTTATTACGTTTTGCAGGCTTACCACGCCAAATCATGCCAAAAGGCCTACCTTTTGAACTTAAATCCTACCTTGAACTCGTTGAATTAACAGGCCGTGTTATAAGAGAAGACAAGCGGGGGCACATTGACAATACATACCTTCCTTTACTAGAGCGAGTCAATATTAGCCCTGAGAACTGGCTGAAATTGACGACACAATTTACGCGTGTGTTCCATGGTGCAGTCGGTAGACCTTCTTCACATGAAAGCTATTGTGAAAATTTAGGAAGAAAGCGGCGAGCAAACATGAGTAACTGCGAAAAATTACTCGCATAAAGCTTAATCAATCAAATACGTAAACTTACTGTATAGAGCAGGTATTTCCATGTCTGTCATTTAAGTTTTACAACGATATTTACTTATTTAAAGCTGAAACCAGCTTTTTAAAGTTGCAAGAAACTAAATGCAGAGATTAATAGTGAATTTTGTGACACAGGTTCAATAGGTCGTTAAGATGGGTGTCATCATAGGTCGTTAAGATGGGTGTCATCATATGATCTCATCATATGATCACGTCATGCCTATAAAAAAGCACTGAAGCTGGCTACAGCGAGCCAGAATGAAAAGCTTGCTGCAAGTATTAAGAAGAATCTGCAGAGGGTAAACGCATTAACGGAATTAACTGAAAGCTAACAACGCAATCAAAAGGACTAAAAAGTTAGCTGTCGTTCATGCCTCACTATTTTAGCCAACAATTTTTTGCCCATTATTAGGGCGTTAATGTTTTAAGGAGTAATTTTGAAGTTAATCACGTTTATTGGTATTGCATTATCTTTTACTGTTTCAGCTCAACCGACACTTATCAACGTTAATGAATTTGAACTTGAGTATGAAGTTGCAGGTAATGGTGCGCATATAGTTCTTTTGGAGGCTGGTGGTAGTGCTGCCATGGCTGACTGGGAGCCAGTTTTTAACCAAATAGCCGAGCATGCCACGGTTATTCGTTATTCTAGAGTTGGAAATGGCAACTCCACAGCCATTAAGAGGCATTTTACATCGAGTGATTATGCAGAATACGCCAGCGAGCTTTTAGTTGCATTAGATGTTAACCAGCCGGTCATTTTAGTTGCTCATTCATATGGTGGCAGCGTTGCGAGAGAGTTCGCCGCAGCTTACCCAAAACAAATAAAAGCACTGTTAATGTTAGATCCGTCCTCCGAACATGATGTTGATATATTGCGTGCCATTGATTTAGAAAAAGCTAATCGAGAAATTGCGCAGATCAAACTTGATGACATGGCCGATGGTATGTCGAACCAATATCTGGATTTCTGGAGTAAAAGGCCGCTACCTGATTATCCACAAATCAAAGATATGCCCGTAACGGTGATTACCTCTGTAAGAAAAGTAGATAGCCCGGTAAATTTGTTTTTCACGGATCAGGGCAGACAAATGTGGGGTGAACTATGGCAGGGGTGGGCTAGTGCTTTCCCACAGGGTAAATCTGTGTTGACTGGAAAAAGTGGTCACTTTGTGCAGTTTGATGAACCAGAATTGGTTTTAAATGAGCTTTTAGTACTGATGCAAAAGCTGGACAAACACTAACAAGCAAGGGCAGCCGACGGCAAACAACAGCGCGGCTGCTTTGGGCGTGATACAAGGGTAGTATGTGTAGTGGCATGGCTAATTTGGCCACTCATTTAAAAATAAGCAGTTTGTATTTACATACAGGGTTGTGAAAAACCATACAGGGCGTTTTTATTAAGACCTTTTATTAAGACCTTTTATTAAAAACACCGTCTAATGTTAAACTAACTAAAATTTAGCAACCTAATTTGGCTATGTCTTTTTATCTTTCGTTACTTACCCCGCATTTTGAACGTATAGCTATTGGCGAAACCCTAACCTCACTTTGGAGCGGCTGCGGCCATATTGTGAAGTGTCAGCTTGATGAGCAGGCCTGTGTAATTAAAGCGATTAAAGTACCCGATCACATTAATCATTCTAAAATTAAACAAAGTGCGTTTGCGCTTAATAGAAAACGTGACTCTTACCACGTTGAATATACGTTTTATCAGCAATTTAGCCATAAACTGCCCAAGCAAGCGGCAGCTATTGAATGCATAAAAGCAATCAACAAAGGTGATGAGTATGCCTTGGTGTTTAAAGACTTTTCAAAACAGGGATACACCCAAGCAACCACTGAGAATATAAAGGCGATATTAAAGTGGTTGGCACAGTTTCATGCCTTTCATTTAAATACAAAGTTTGATGGCTTATGGCAGCAAGGAAGTTATTGGCATTTAGATACACGCCCTGATGAATTTAATAACTTGCCCGAAAAGTCCGATATTAAACAGACTGCATCATTGTTAAACAGTGCGTTAAAGCAATGTGACTACCAAACGTTAATTCATGGTGATGCCAAGCTTGCTAATTTTGCAGCAAATAGCCAAGGGCATATACGCGGTTACGACTTTCAATATGTGGGTGCGGGTGTTGGGGTGGTAGATGTTATGTATTTTATGACCAGTTGTATGGATGATTCTGAGCTTCACAAACACGCACAAACTTACCTCAACTATTATTTTAGCCAGTTTAAAAACGCACTCAGTCACTACCAACCAGCAGTGAATGCGGATGACGTTATTGCACAATGGGCTCATTTATGGCCGGTGGCGTGGGCAGACTTTTATCGGTTTTTACTTGGGTGGAGCCCCGAGCACAAAAAAATTAACGGCTACATGCATGCTCAGGTAAATAATTGGTTAGCCAGTAACAACTCATAAACACAAAAAGTTGAACAGTTATGGCTAAATTAAATATTTTGGCACGAACTATGAAATCAGGGCTAAAATTAACAGTCAAACGGCCTGTTTTAATATAAAATACGTCAATTTTTTTATCACTAGGTTTATTACTATGGCTATTCACGTTATTTCTCACCCCCTTGTTCAACATAAGTTAGGTTTAATGCGCGCGCATGGAATTAGCACGAAAAGTTTTCGAGAGTTGTGTTCAGAAGTTGGCACATTATTAACTTACGAAGCCACTAAAAACCTAGAATTAGAAGATAACGAAATTACAGGTTGGGACGGTAATAAACTTAAAGTTGAGCATATTAAAGGTAAAAAAATTACCGTTGTGCCAATTTTACGCGCAGGCCTTGGGATGATGGACGGCGTAATGCAATTACTCCCAGCGGCTAAAGTGAGTGTAGTGGGTTTAGAGCGTAACGAAGAAACACTTGAGCCAGTACCTTACTTTGAAAAGCTAGTAGGTAATATTGATGAGCGTTTGAGCTTAGTGATTGACCCTATGCTGGCTACTGGTGGCTCTATGATCGCCACTATCGATATGCTTAAAAAAGCGGGCTGTAAAGAAATTAAAGTAATCGTACTGGTTGCTGCACCTGAAGGCGTTGAAAAAACATTAGCCGCTCACCCAGATGTAGAGATTTTTACTGCCTCAGTTGATAGCCACCTTAATGAAAAAGGCTACATTATCCCAGGATTAGGGGATGCAGGTGATAAAATTTTCGGTACGGTTTACTAGGGTTTAGCAGTGCAAAATAATTCTACGTTTTCAATAAAAACCATTTTAACGGGTGCCCAAATGCTATTTGTAGCGTTTGGTGCGCTGGTATTAGTGCCTATTTTAACGGGTCTCGATCCGAGTGTTGCCTTGTTTACCGCAGGTTTAGGTACTTTGTTGTTTCAATTTGTCACTAAAGGCCAAGTGCCTATCTTTTTAGCCTCGTCATTTGCGTTTATTGCACCTATTATTGCCTCAGTGCAAATGTGGGGCATACCCGCCACTATGGGCGGCTTAATGGCAGCGGGCTTTACTTATATGCTGTTGAGTTTATTGGTGAAGTTTAAAGGCACAAAAACCTTACATAAAATTTTGCCGCCAATTGTGGTCGGCCCAGTCATTATGGTGATTGGCCTCGCACTCGCGCCAGCTGCGGTTAATATGGCCATGGGTAAAAGTGGCGATGGTGGTACACAAATTATTGCCTACGACAGTGCCATTATTATCTCTATGTTCTCATTACTAGTAACTTTAGTGTTTGCCGTGTGGGGCAAAGGAGTATTTAAACTGATCCCTATTTTAGCCGGTGTTGTTGCCGGTTACACGCTATCGTTATTTATGGGTGTAGTACAGTTTGAAACAGTCAGTAATGCACAGTGGTTGGCAGTGCCTAACTTTGTACTGCCAGAGTTTAAATGGCAAGCCATTTTGTTTATGGTGCCGGTGGCAATTGCGCCTGCTATTGAACACATTGGCGACATGATGGCAATTAGCCAAGTTACAAAAAAAGACTATTTGAAAAAGCCCGGGCTACATCGCACTTTATTTGGTGATGGGTTAGCTACGTCTGCCGCGTCATTATTTGGCGGCCCACCTAATACCACTTACTCAGAGGTAACCGGTGCGGTAATGCTAACTAAAAACTTTAACCCCAAAGTGATGATGTGGACTGCCATTATTGCAATTTGTTTGGCGTTTGTAGCTAAAATGGGCGCGGGTTTGCAAACCATTCCGGTCCCTGTGATGGGCGGCATAATGATTTTATTATTTGGCTCTATTGCCGTTATTGGCTTAAATACCTTAGTTAAATCGGGCGATGACTTAAGTGAGCCTCGCAATTTAAGTATTGTGGCGCTTATTTTAATTTGCGGTATCGGTGGTATGCACATTGGTAGCAGCCAGTTCAGCCTTGAAGGTGTGAGCTTATGCGCTGTTTTAGGTATAGTATTAAATTTAATATTCCCAAAAGCACAGAGCAACGAGAATTAAATTTGCACTGTGGTTAAAAATATTGCACCAAAAAAGCGCATTTTAAATGCGCTTTTTTTTTAACCTACTAAAAAGTAACAATAAATAATATTGGTCTAGTAACTGCATTTCCCTATTCATACCCTATAGTTGAATCAGGGATTGTTATATTGGAGGCCAATAGTGTGGATATAAATGCTTTTTTAGTAAAACATCAATTGCCGTTGAAATATCAATATATTAGTGAGCAGTATTTTTCTGTGATTGCTCAGGATATTTTAACCAGCAAAAAAAATGCGCCTTTATTTGTTGCCATTAACGGCTGCCAAGGCTCAGGAAAAACCACGCTTGGTGACTATTTAGTGACTTGGTTTGAGCAAAACACCCACCTAAATTGTGTCGCACTCTCTATTGATGACTTTTATTTATCAACCCAAAAACGTCAGCAGCTAGCACAAGATGTGCATTGTTTATTTGCCACCCGTGGAGTTCCAGGCACACATGATGTAGCGCTAATGGATAACACCATTAGTCGCTTGTTAAATGCAGAGGTTAATGTACCGCTGCCGCGTTTTGACAAACAACAAGATGAACCCGTAGCAAAAAATAAATGGTTAACCAATAGCCAGCCAGTCGATATTGTTATTTTAGAAGGGTGGTGTGTAGCCAGTGAACCACAACAGCCTTTTACCTTAATTGAGCCCATTAATGAGCTAGAAAAATCATACGATCAGCAAGGGTTATGGCGCCGCTGTATTAATAGCTGTTTAGCCAATGAGTATAAAACCGTATTTAATAAAATTAACTACACAATTATGCTTAAAGCGCCGAGTTTTGATGATGTATTTGCATGGCGACAAGAGCAAGAGCACAAGCTAATCGCAAAACAAGGCCAAGGCGCAGGTACCATGACCGACGAGCAGCTGCTTTGGTTTATTTCTCACTTTGAACGTATCACCCGAGAAAATTTAAATACCCTCAGTGCTAAAGCGAATGCATTAATAGAGCTTGATAGTAACCGTGATGTAGTCGAAATGCAGCTAACTAGCGACAATATTGGTCAGCCCATTATTTTTACCGATTTAGATGGTACGTTATTAAATCATAGAGACTACAGCACCGAAGCGGTCGACACTTTATTACAAGAGTTGCAATACAGCGGTGTGCCGGTGGTATTTAATACCAGTAAAACGTTTAGTGAAGTGGTGGCACTGCAACAAGCGCTTAATATTAAACAGCCTTTTATTGTTGAAAATGGCTCGGCTGTCTATATTCCTGAAAATTACTTTACCCTCAGACCCATTGGCTGCAGCGAATACCAAGGCTATTGGTGTTATTCATTTGCGGCACCTATTAGCAATTTATGGGCTGATTTAACACATTTAAAAAAAGATTACAGCGACCAATATAGTTTATTTAGTGAGTTATCGTGTGAGCAGGTAATGCACATCACTGGGTTAAACGCGATACAGGCGGCGCAAGCACAGAATCGTCAATATTCAGATCCGCTCTGCTGGCATGGCGAAGAGCACAAACTCAACGAATTTATAAACGCAATAACAGTGTACGGTTACGACGTTAAAGTAGGCGGGCGCTTTATTCACATTGGTAAAAATACCGATAAAAGCATGGCGCAACAATGGCTAGTGAAACAGTTTACAGCGCAGTTTACTAAGCCGCTAAGCATTATTGCGCTTGGGGATAGTGATAACGATAAACAAATGCTCGAAGAGGCAGATATTGCCATTATTATTGCCAATCCAGAGAGTAAAAAGCCGGTTAAATTAACCCATAACAAAGCGCGTTATTCTCAGTTGCCAGCGCCGTTAGGCTGGGTAGAAGAAATCACTGCATTACCTTGTATTAACAGCATTTTACCCAATTTTGAGGAGTATAGTTTACATGGCTGATTTTTATCAAAATGGCATCATTACAACATTACATAATATTGCCAACAGACCCGTAGACGATTTAGAAAAAGAGTTGCTGAGTTTTAGTAAGCAGCGACCCATGGGGCTTATTTTGCCCTCATTATTTAGTGAGTTAGAAGGCCCCGCGCTACAAAATATTGTTAAAGAGCTGCAAAAAGTACCTTATTTATCACAAATTACCATAGGCTTAGACAGAGCCGACGAAAGCCAATATCGTTATGCACTTAACTTTTTTAAAGCGCTTGATCAAAACCACAAAGTACTTTGGAACGACGGGCCACGCTTACAAGCGCTCGACAAAGAGCTTCAAGCCTTAGGTGTGGCGCCACGCGAGCTTGGTAAAGGGCGTAATGTGTGGTATTGCATGGGGTATAAATTAGCCACCGCTGAGGTTGAATCAATCGCCTTGCATGACTGTGATATTTTAACTTATGACCGAGGCTTATTAGCGCGGTTAATATACCCTGTTGCACACCCTCGATTTAACTATGAGTTTTGTAAAGGCTTTTACCCGCGCACCGCCAATGGAAAAATTAATGGCCGTGTCTCTCGGTTATTGGTTACTCCGTTATTGCGCTCGTTTAAAACCATTTTAGGCAGCCGTGATTACCTTGAGTACATGGACTCGTTTCGCTACCCATTAGCCGGTGAATTTTCGTTTAGACGAGACGTATTAAACGATATTCGTATACCTAGTGACTGGGGGTTAGAAATTGGCGTATTAAGTGAAATGTATCGTAATTATTCTCATAACCGATTATGCCAAGTCGATATTGCCGATAACTACGATCATAAACATCAGGCGTTATCGCTCGACGACCAAACCGCTGGCCTTTCTAAAATGTCGATTGATATCACCAAAGCACTATTTAGAAAGTTAGCAACGCAAGGGGTTACCTTTACCAGCGAAACTATTCGCTCATTAAAAGCCACATATTACCGTATTGGTTTAGATTTTATTGAAACCTATCATAATGATGCACTAATGAACGGTTTAACCCTTGATATTCACCAAGAAGAAAAAGCCGTTGAAATGTTTGCGCAAAATATCATGAATGCCGGTCAGCACTTTTTAGAAAACCCAATGGAAGCACCCTTTGTGCCGAGTTGGAATCGTGTGGCCTCGGCAATGCCAGACGTACTTGAGCGTTTAAAAGAAGCCGTTGAGCTAGATAACGAGCAATATAGTTAACATCATTAAACGAGGCGCCTGTGAGTATAGTTAAAGAACAGTTTTTTCAACGAGTTGAACAACATTTACATGCTATTTATCAAGATGTTGAATTACCGATAGCAATAAGCGAATTGACTGAAGAATTGATCACCTTAATTCTAGGTGATAACCCACTTCGCGATCCCACGCCACACACTAACCGCTGGGATGAACAAGATGTTGTGCTAATTGCCTATGGCGATTCGATAATAAACCATGAAGACAGTGATTTAGCCGTAGGCACCCCTTTAGAGGCGCCTTTAAAAACCTTGCATCGCTTTATAAAAGAGCAGTGCGATCATCAGCTTAATGCACTGCACATTTTACCCTTTTATCCGTATAGCTCAGATGAAGGGTTTGCGGTGATGAACTATGCACACGTTAATGAAGCGCTGGGCGACTGGCAAGACATTAACGCGATTGCAAATGATGTAAAACTGATGGCTGATTTAGTCATTAATCATTGCTCTAGTCGAAGTATTTGGTTTGAAAACTTTTTAACCGACACACACCCCGGAAAAGATTACTTTAAAACAGCCAGTTTAACTGACGATTTAAGCCAAGTTGTTCGTCCTCGTACGTCGCCACTATTAAATACGGTAACAACAACCAGTGGTGAAAAACATGTATGGTGCACATTTAGTCATGATCAAGTGGATTTTGATTTTGAAAACCCCGAGGTGTTAAAAGAGTTTGTCGGCATTATTCGTCATTATCTAGACAACGGTATTCGCTTATTTCGCCTTGATGCTGTGGCCTTTTTATGGAAACAACTCAATACCAGTTGTATAAACTTACCACAAACCCACGAAGTAGTGCGTTTATTACGAACGCTGATTGAGCATGCCGAGCCAAGCGTGGTGATCATCACCGAGACGAATATTCCCAATCAGGAAAATTTGTCTTACTTTGGTAATGCCAACGAAGCCCATGCAATTTACAACTTTGCCTTGCCGCCGTTGTTGTTGCATACCTTACTTAGTGGCGATAGTACGGCGCTTAAGCATTGGATGATGAGTATGCCGCCTGCACAAAACGGCACTGCGTATTTTAATTTTATTGCTTCTCACGATGGCATTGGTTTAAGGCCAATTGAAGGCTTGCTGCAACCCAGTGAGGTTGCTTCATTAGTCAGTACCACCATGCAGTTTGGTGGGCGCGTTTCAATGCGTACTAGTCACGATGGCACACATACCCCGTATGAGCTAAATATTGCCTTGTTTGATGCCTTACAAGGGACGCATAATGGCGCGGATAAATTTGGCCTTGAGCGCTTTTTATGTGCTCACGCCATTATGTTTGCAATGGAGGGGATCCCAGGGCTGTATATACATAGTTTACTTGGCACCACTAATGACTATGAACGCTTTGATAATTCGCAGCACAATCGCGCCATTAACCGTCATCGCTGGCAAGAGTCAAAATTATTAGCGGCAATTGCAGAAAAATATAGTCATCATCATCAAGTATTCAACGGAGTAAAACAGTTATTAGCAGTGCGTAAAAGGCAAGCGGCATTTCATCCTAATGCAACACAGTTCACTTTGCATTTAGGAGAGGGGTTATTTGGTTTTTGGCGACAAAGCATTGACCGCCAGCAAAGTATTTTTTGTATTTATAATATCAGCAGTCAGCCACAAAGCTTAACCTTGGCCGATTTGAACTTAATAAATACACAGCAATGGCATGAGCTGCTCTCTAAAACAGTGCTGGATGAAGAGCTTAAAACTATGCAATTAGCACCGTATCAAACACTCTGGTTATCTAATAGGGCATAATTAACGACGTTTAAAGTAATCAATGTAACTGTAAAGGGGCTTTACAGTTACATTACTCAAGCGCGAGTAGTAAGTTTTCTATAGTAAATTCAACTTTGTCTGGGCGGGTTTTACTAAACTGCGAAAAGTCTATTTCGGCTAGGTTATTCGCATTAATTGCATTATATAAAGGCTTATTTGTATCGTTGAGTGGCTGAAAAATATCATTAGTGCTGTGAAAAAGTGGCCAATGCTTTAAATCAGTATGGTTATCAAATAAGTTTATAATTGCATGAGCCCCTAATAAAACATGACCCCCTATCGATATATCAAGCGTGTATGCGTTATTAGGCGCAGAATCCCAGTTAATCCCACCCACAATAACCTGCGATTGTTTGTTTAGTTGCGTTAATGCTCTTTTAGCACCAAACGCAATGGCATCATTAGCGCACCAAATAATGTTAATTTCAGGCGCAAGTTGCATATAGGCCATGGTTTTTATATAGCCTTCTTGCTCAGACCAATTTGCAACCTCTTTAGCGGTTAAGGTTACTTTGGATGTTTGCACTAAAAAATCCATTAACCCTTGGGTACGTAAAGTGGAAGCAGGGGTTGTGTAGTCCCCTAGTAAAGCTAATGTATGAGCTGGCGTTTTTGTTTTATTGGTAAACTTTTTATAAAGCTGCTGCATCAATGATTTACCTGCAACACGATTATTTGGGGTAATACTGCCGACCACATTGACGCCATTTTTTTGCAATTGCTCGAGAGACGCAGGGGAAGGGCGATTTAATAAAAAATAAATGGGAACCTTGTTACTGTCTATTTTAGATAGGTATTGGCTGTTGACATTTTTTTCGTTTACCAATAACAGGTAATCAGGCTTATCGTTAATGGCCTGCTGGATCAGCTCTTTCATTAAAATATGATTTCGATTGGCGTATTTTATAGTTAATGTCACATCTAAATCTGTGGCAGCATTTTGCATAATTTTAGAAACATGAAACCAAAAATCACCGGTTTTATTGCTATTAGCTTCAGTTGAATTTGAAAAGCCAGGATTGATGAATATGATCTCTAAGGCATTAATACTGTAACTACTGAATAGCAGGCAGGAAAAAGTTATCAGGCGGTGTAATTTAAACAAAGGCATATGTTTCTCTATATATTTTATAAAGCTCGATTTTTACCTTGCTAACTAGCTCCGTGGTGACATCTAAGCGTTATACTATATAATACCCTAGTAAGTTTAGCATGTATGCAGCAATTAATTTTTTTAGGATTTATGAATGAAAGCAGTTTTATTGTTAATAGTATTACTCTTTAGTCAAACAGTTGCCGCTAATGACGTAAGTGATTTAGAAAAGACCATGAAAAATATTGGGCTGGCTTATAAACAAAGTGTTGAAGCAACCCAGCTGCAAGAATTTAATGGTGCTATCGATCAATTTATTGGATTGATAGAGCAAGGTAAGAAAGCCAAATTTTATAAAGAAGCTGAGAAGTCGGTGCAAGGGCTCGATAAAGTACTGGTTCAAGCCCAGTTGGCAAAAAAAGTAGCGAATGAGCAGGGACTCGAAGCTGCAAAAAAACCACTTAAAGCCATCGATAATTTACGCAAAAAATATCATAAATTACATGAGCCTCCAGGCTTTTTTGAATTACTGTTTGGAAAATAAGGATTAGCAATGGAAATTTCAGTTTCAATGTTAGACGGTCAAAAGTTGAGTGCTAAGTTTGGTGAGCATGAAGTAATAAGCGATCAAAGCATCAATGCCGGTGGTGGGGCAGAGCACCCAGAACCATTTGACTATTTTTTGGTTAGCATGGTTTTGTGCGCTGGTTTTTATGCGCGTAAATTTTGTCAGCAAAGAGAGATCTCAACCGACGGCATGACGCTGACACAAAATAACGAGAATGTAGATGAAAACGGTAAAAAACGTTTTTCTATTGAAATTGGGTTGCCTGAAGGTTTCCCCGATAAATATAAAAAAGCACTTATTGCTGCTGTAAATACATGTACCGTGAAAAAGGTTATTCAGGCAGTGCCTGAGTTTTCTGTTGAAGTAAAGTAAATACCCTTTAACAATAATGCCGAGTAATAAACTCGGCATTATTATTTTATCCCACTATTTTTTCTTCATACCCTGTACGGCCTTAAATCTAGGATTATCTTTACATATCACGAACACGCGCCCTTTACGCTTTACAATTTGACAACCAGGTCGTTGCTTTGCGCTTTTTAATGAACTTAATACTTTCATTTGCTTTCCTTTTTAGCCGAAGATAAGTTTTTAAAACGACGATTAAATTGCGCAACGCGGCCATCAGATGCGAGCGTTTTTTGTTTGCCTGTATAAAATGGGTGTGAGTCAGATGAAACATCAATAGGCACATAGGGATATGTATTACCGTCTATTTCGATAGTGCGGTCGGTTTTGATGGTTGAACCTATAATGAAATATGAATCGGCTGCAGTATCATGAAAAGCAACCACATGGTAATCAGGGTGAATATTTGGTTTCATTAAACGCCTTTAATGTTATGTGATAGTATATCATTTAATTTAGCGCATTTAATTTCCCTTTGCAAATCATTTTAAATAGCTAGAACTTTGGTTAAATAGTCTTTGATGCACCGTAATTGCTGCGTATTTGCACAATCTAGTCAAAAAATAAGCACTTAGATCAAAAGTACTGGCTATTAGTATTTAGACTGCTATAACTAGTTTCAGCAAAAAAAATAATAAAAATTTAAACACGTAGAATAGAGGTAGTTTATGAGTGACGCTCAAACGAAACAGGACCAAATCGACCAAGGAGTTATGGACACTCTTAGGGAGCGCGATCATAGTGTATTGGCAAAACAAGTTGACTCACTCGCATGTTCTCATAACGATATCATTGAATTGCTTGCTCATTATTTAGCATTAAGCGAACAAGAAGATGATGAGTTATTTGATGACTGGTTTGACTCTCTTTCAAAAGAACAACACACCGTGCTAAAAGTATTTGAAGTATATCGCGGACAGTATGAGCACCAAAACTAACTGTTTGTATTAGACATATTAATTAGTCATTATGCTAACACTGGCTATATGATTGTAATTTAATGTTAAAAAGGCATTGTTTTTATAGATAAGCAAAATAATTAATTACACTTATTCAATACAATAGTATGTACTTTGCCCCTTGATTATTTTTCAACTAACTAATTGATGTTTAAAGCTTTATAATAAGTTAAACTACATTTTATGTTAAAATAGTAGTTTCGGCTCGTAGTTGAACTACCATTAATAAGTTGAAATAAGAAAGGGATAATTCAGCATGCAACATTTAAATGAAATACTCAGCAGAAACAACGTCAAAATAATTGGCAAGGGTGATAAAACCTTAGTGTTGGCTCACGGATTTGGTTGCGACCAAAACATGTGGCGATTTATTATTCCTGCCCTTGAACAACATTTTACTTTAGTGCTGTTTGATTATGTAGGCTCAGGTAACTCTGATGTGTCTAAATATAATAAACAGCGCTACTCAACCCTTGATGGGTATGCCAAAGACGTACTAGAAATATGTGCCGCACTTGAACTTACCGATATTACATTTATAGGCCACTCGGTTAGTGGCACCATTGGCGCACTTGCTGCCATTGAGCAACCAGAGCTATTTTCTAAGCTGGTTATGGTGTGCCCCTCACCGTGCTTTTTAAATTTACCCCCTGATTATTTTGGTGGATTTGAAAAACAAGACCTTCACGAATTACTAAACCTAATGGATAAAAATTACATTGGTTGGGCAAATTATTTAGCGCCTCTAGTAATGGGCAACTCTCATCCAGATGAATTTATAGCGGAACTATCGGGAAGTTTTTGCTCAACCGATCCCCTTATTGCAAAAACCTTTGCAGAAGCCACGTTTTTATCCGACTACCGTTTTATACTTGAACATATAAAACAGCCTACTTTAATTTTACAAAGTGAAAATGATGCTTTAGCCGCGCCTTCTGTTGGGGAGTTTGTAGCGAATGAAATTTCAAATGCAACACTTAAGGTTATTAGTGCGCATGGCCACTGTATTCATATGACGCACCCAGAAACAGTCAGCCGTTTAATTTTTGATTTTGTGAGTTAGCCACATGTCACTTGATAAAGTAGATGAAAAGCTTGCTGATTATTCCGCAGATCACTTTTTAAATGGTGCATTAGTGACAAATGCAGATAACATTATTGTTTATGCAAATACTTATTTTCAAAAGGAATTACAGTGGAATTGTAATGAGCTTATTGGCAAGTCGGTTGATAAAATTATAACTAAATCATCAAAAATATTTTTACAAAGTTATGTGCTTCCTACCTTACTGCATGAAAAAGCGTGTCAAGAAATGCAGTTAATTATGCTCAGCGCCCAAGGCGAGCGTATGGCGGTTACCGTTAATGCTCAGCTTGATGAAAAGGGCTATATATACTGGAGCTTTTTTAACGCGACTCAGCGAGATAAGCTTTACGACGAGCTGATTAAAACACGGGAAAAGTTAGAAGCGCAAACTGAACGCTTACAATCTTTAGCGTCTACCGATGAGTTAACCAACTTATTAAATAGAAGAGAGATGAATTACCGCAGCGTGCTGTTACTCGAACAGGCAATGCGATCAAAGCAGTCGGTTGCATTATTAATTATCGATATTGATAATTTTAAAGTTGTTAATGATACCTTTGGGCATTTAGAAGGGGATCGGGTTTTAAAAGAGTTGGGGCAACGTCTTAAACATTTTGGTCGACAAACCGATCTTATTTCTCGTTATGGCGGTGAAGAGTTTTTAATTATGCTGCCAGATACAAATAAAGCAGATACTTTGTTATTTTGCCAAAGGCTGCATTTATTAATTGCTGAAATTAAAGTAGGTAATCGCCCAGTAACTGCCAGTATTGGGGCAAGTTTAAGTAGTGCGAAAGCGACGTTTACCGATTTATTTACCCAAGCTGATAATGCGGTATATAAAGCCAAAGAGCGCGGAAAGAACAGAACCCAGCTATACGACGAACCCTAACTAAATAGGGGTAAACTCAACAAGGTATTTAGTTGAGTTTACCCAAAAGACGGCAGCTACAGTTGGATTTATACCAAACTGCTTGGATATGGGATCTATTTTAACGATAAGAAAATCGCTCTATAACTAGGCGAAATTTTTGATATCTAGTTGTTCTAAATGAAAAAATTTTAACATCGTTATAGGGTGATTTAATTCGTTAAATTGTTCAAATATTTATGCAGGTTGGTATTATTGCTCTACACAATTATTTTTTGCTAATGGCGATGCCAATACGGTATCGGGGTGCCAAATTCTATCCCATATTTTAGGTAGGTTGTTTAAGTTGGGTCTTTGACTTATTTTTTCAAAATTACCGACACTGATTGCTGAGCCATCTTTCTGACCGACAACAAAATTAAACACATAAGCACACTCCATGCCCATGCGTAAATCAGAGAGAATAACTTTGTCTTGCTGCTCGCGAACGGAATAAAACCCTTTTGTAAACCACTTCAAGCGTTTAACACCCCATTCATTTTTAATCTCGTTTAGTAAAGAAGGGGTTGTTTGGTATGCATTTAAGGTAACCTCGTTGGGTGTATCAAACACCGATGCATAGCCTTCATAATATTTCCCATCCGACATCACAACCACCCGCCAAAGTAAAGTAGTAAACGGTGCTGGAGTGCTAATGTATTCATTGACTGTGATGTCTCTGTTTTGCAGCGCAGTGTTGACTTTATCGTCAATAACAACTTTAAGAATAAGCGAACAACATAAATAGAGAGTACTTACTGTGAGCGTAATTGCGTTAATTTTGTAGGCGGTTGGGGCGGTTATTTTTGGTATTAAAGTGCCTATAACCCCTACTAATAGCGGTAACGTGTAGAGGGGATCAATAATAAACATATTTGAAATTGCAAACGGATGCTCTGTAAGTGGCCACATTAATTGCGTACCGTACACAGTAAGTGCATCCAATAGTGCATGGGTTGATAAACACAAAAACACTAACCAAAACCAACGTGTTTTATACGCTTGCATGCCAGTGTGTATTTTTAAAATTAGCCAAACAATCAAAGGGCTAATTAACAAGTGCACAAAAAATGAATGGCTAAAGCCACGGTGATAAGTAAATGCTTCAACACTGCCGCCATAGGGTAAAAACACATCTAAATCGGGTAAAGTGCCCAAAATAGCGCCCCATAACACCGCTTTGCGGCCCACTTTGTTACCTAATACTGCGTACCCTACAGCGCTACCTAACGCAACTTGTGTTAAAGAATCCATACTACCTCATCTAAATAATGCAACTTCAATGTATATACTGATACTGATCTTAAAACCGTCATTATTATATTTTATTTCATTAAGTGGCTTTTAAACTGATTTAAAAAGCGATTTATAAACTCAATCGCGGTTGTATAAAATCTAAAAAAGCAACGATACGTGAAGAAACCGCCCCATTTTTGTAATAAACGCCATAAATAGACTCTCGGTTATTAGGGGTTTTTATACTCTGGGGTAACACCTCTACTAATCGTTTAGAAGCCAAATCTTCGGCAATCATAAATTGTGAGAGTAGTGCTATACCTTGATCAGCAATACATAAATGCCTAATGGTTTCGCCGCTGCTAGCTCTTAAATCAAAGTGCAGTGATAACTCATGTTTTAAAGGCCATTGATTGAGTTTGTTGGGCTCACTGAAGCCAATTAGATTATGGTTTTTAAGATCTGAAACCTGCTGTAACGGTGGCGCATTATTTAAATAACCTGCGCTTGCGACCAATTTCAATTTACTTTGGCCTAATTTACGCGCATGAAGGTTTGAATCTTTTAAGTCACCAATGCGGATAGCTAAATCTGTTTTGCGCTCAAGTAAATCAATAATATTGTCATGTGAGGTAATATCGAGGGTGATTTGTGGGTACTGCTTTTTAAACTCATTAACTAGAGGTGCTAGTTGATGTAAAACAAATGGGCTTGCTGCATCTATACGCAAATGCCCTTTTGGAGCTTGCTTAAGTAGGTTAATTGTTTCTTCGGCGCAAAGCAGCGTGTTTAAAGCCTTTCGCGCATATTCTATGTATATATGCCCTTCCTCGGTAAGTTCTAAGCGGCGTGTTGTTCTATTTAGTAATGTGCAGTTTAGCCTGCTTTCAAGACGAGATAGTGCTCTTGAAACCTTAGCTACATTTAAATCAAGTAAACTAGCCGCACCGGAAAAACTGCCACAATCAACAATGGTAATAAACATTTCTAGATCTTCAGTTTTAGCTTGAACAGGCATAAATTGACTCATTTATATTTGCAAAATAAACAAAAGTATTTTGCCATTTATGCCATTTATTGCAAAGGCATTTTTACTCACACTGTACATCTATTTTAAAAATGAGGATGTAACTATGCCATTGGCTTTATGGGCGCTTACCTTAAGCGCATTTGCAATTGGAACAACAGAGTTTGTTATAGTGGGTTTAGTGCCAACTATTGCAAACGATTTAGGCGTGAGCTTACCATCAGCAGGCTTACTAGTGAGCTTATATGCGGTTGGTGTAGCTATTGGCGCACCGGTTCTCACTGCATTAACGGGTCGCTGGAACCGAAAAGTGGTACTTATAAGTCTTATGGGCTTATTTGTTATGGGTAACTTATTAGCTTGGCAAGCCCCTAGCTACGAAACGTTAATAATAGCACGCATTTTAACTGGACTTGCTCACGGTGTATTTTTCTCTATTGGCTCAATGATAGCGACAAGCTTAGTAAGTAAACATAAAGAGGCTAGCGCCATTGCAATTATGTTTACCGGCCTTACGGTAGCGCTAGTAACGGGTGTGCCATTAGGTACTTGGATAGGGCAGCACTTTGGTTGGCGCGCTACATTTTTAGTGGTGTCATCACTTGGTATTATCGCTTTAATTGGAAGTGCTGTATTAGTACCTAAAAATTTAAAGCAATCAGTACCGGCAACCTTTAAAGAGCAACTTCAAGTTGTTACTAAACCTAGATTACTGCTTGTGTATTTAATGACAATTTTAGGCTATGGCGGCACGTTTACTGCGTTTACTTACTTGGCCCCCATTTTAGAGCAGCAGACTGGATTTGCATCTTCAACAATTGGCATAATTATGCTGGTATATGGTGTCTCAGTGGCTGTTGGTAATATATGGGGTGGAAAATTAGCTGACAAGCGAGGCCCGATCAGTGCGCTGAGCATTATTTTTAGTGCACTTACTGTAATTCTACTGATATTTACTTTTACCATGGAGTCAAAGGTTGCTGCCGTATTAACCATATTAGTTTGGGGGGCATTTGCATTTGGTAATGTACCTGGTTTGCAGCTTTATGTTGTTAAGCAAGCTCAGCAAGATACTCCTAACGCAGTCGATGTTGCATCTGGATTAAATATAGCAGCATTTAACATTGGCATAGCATTGGGTTCTATTACGGGGGGCCTTGTAGTAGAGCACATGGAACTAAAAGATACCGCATGGATTGGCGCCGTTGTTTCATTGCTGGCTTTAATAGTCACCCGGTACAGTGGCAGGCTAGATAAACAAAATGTTCAGGCTAAATAAAGCGAAACTTATGTAGGTTAGTCTTGAAATAAAAATGAATGACCTCAGTATTTTCATGAGGTCGAAATTTTAAATCAAAAAGTAATCGGTGTATTTAGTAAACGCGACGTTTGAATTTTAAACCAATTATTTAATAAGGATAAAGCTATGACACAACGTGTAATTGAAATGCCAGACTTAGGTATGGGTACTTTTCGTTTAGAAGGTAAAACTGCTTATGAATCTGTAAAAATGGCGTTAGAAGTAGGATTTCGTCATATTGATACCGCGCAAATTTATGGTAACGAAGAGCAAGTTGGCCAAGCCATTAAAGACAGTAATATTCCCAGAGATGAGTTATTTATTACTACCAAAGTATGGAACAATAAACTCAATAAAAACGACTTTATCGCAAGTGTAGAAAAATCATTAGAAAAGTTACAAGTTGACTCGGTTGATTTATTGCTAGTTCACTGGCCTGCACCATCAAACAATGAGCCTATGAGCGAATACCTGACTGAGCTACTAAAAGCTAAAAAGTTAGGGTTAACCAAACATATAGGTGTATCAAACTTCACTATTGCGAACTTAAAAGAAGCGATGCAAACGTTAGACTCGCGTGAAATATTTACTAACCAAGTAGAAGTGCATCCCTATTTAACCAATACCAAACTGCGCGCCTTTTGTGCTCAACATGACATACATGTAACAGCCTATATGCCGTTTGTGGTTGGTAAAGTGTTAAACGATCAAACCATCATAGATATTGCCAATAAACACGATGCAACGCCAGCGCAAGTGGTTATTGCATGGGAAAATGCGAACGGCATGACCACAATTCCATCATCGACCAAGCGTAAAAACTTAGAAGATAACTTTAACGACAAGGTAAAACTTGATGATGAAGATATAGCGCGAATTGATGGCCTTGATTGCAACGACCGCCAAGCAACGCCTGACTTTGCACCACAGTGGGATCAATAACCAAAAAGCCAGAACCAAAACAGGTGCAGTTGAGCTGCACCTTTATTTTTGAAACAAGGAACACCCATGTTAACGGTAATTGCTACACTATCGAGTGAAAATAGGGATGCAGAGCGTCTATTGACCGAGCTCGAAAACTTACAACAGTCTTCGCGCCAAGAAGTAGGCTGCCTGCGTTACGAACTATCAGTTAAAAACGATGCTGAGCAAACTAGCTATTTAGTGAGTGAGCAATGGGCGTCTAATGAGCATTTTGAAGCCCATAAAAACGCGCCCCACTTTAAAGCGTTTGGTGATGCAGTAGGTGAATTTATCACCTCTATTAATATTGATGTGTATAAAACCATTGGTTAAATGACACTGAGTTAATAGCAAAGCAGGAGCTGTAACTTACAGCTCTGTTATAAATATCATTTCCAAATACCGCTCAAATATCATCCTTTTCAGCTACCTCTTAAACCCAAAGCTGTTTCAGAATACAAACAATTTCATAATAGCCATCTTTAATAAGAAATACTGTTTGCATTGGTAGCAGTGGTTTGTCTGATATTACTGAGCACACCCTTTTTGGTGTAGCTTTGCACTACCATAAACAGGCCTGAAGCTAACTACTTGTTTACATATATTTTTTGGTGGTTAATATAAATACAAAAGGAATGTATGGACATTTGACGGTTTATAAAACGACAATTTAGCTAGATTAGATTGTTGAGTTTTTTGACTCTATTGTAATCAACTAAAAGGAATTAAAAATGGCAAGTTCACTCTATGATAAATACGACCATCTTACTGATGATGAGAAGTCTTATATCAAAACACATCCTCATCATGTAACTGCGATTATGAAGTCCCGTGATATAGCGTACTCATAGACTACCAAGCGTTTTGGGCATAATGGACGAAATGATAAAAGTGATGCCTTTAGACATTGCTTTTGGTCAGCGACTCTATCACGAGATATCGGTTATAAGAATGCTTTAGAATTCACTAATGCTCATGAAAGTAGCCCTTTAAATATAGCTGAAGAGAAGACTATGGATCTTCATAATAATAGTGTCGGTCTGAGGATTGGTATTTCAAACTCAGATAATACTAAATTATCCAAAATGTGTAATGATGCGTTGAACGCTGGAAAATTAAAAGTGATTAAAAAATGAAATACATCTTAATAGCTTTTTCTTTGGTTCTCTTTGCATGCTCTGAACCAACAAAGGATTCCAGTTTACTTGAAATATCATTCAATCAGGCTATGTGGCAAAATAACATATCGAATCGAAGGGCAATGTTAAACGACTTTTTAGCTAAATATGATGTACAAAAGCAAAATCGTTCTAGTATTAAAAAGCTCCTAGGTGAGCCAGATGGCTATTACTTATATGACGAGTTTCCCGCATATAGGCTTAAAGAAAAAGGAGATTGCGTTGTTGCTTTTCCAATTGATAGAAAAACTGGAAAAGTAAAAAGAGCTCTGATTGAGCCAGAAAATTGCCTAATACAAGGTAATTAGCCAAGCACTTAAACATTAAAGGTATAATTGGCTCGAGATCTGTTAGTTTAGGCTGACTTTATTTTGCGCTTAACTCAGCGTTAGGCGTTTAGTCGAAATATTTACTTTTTGGAGAGAATATTGAGTAACGAATGGGATGAGTATGCTCAAAACTGGGATGTAGATCCTAGTGTTGAACAGTATGCAAAAAATGCATTTTCAGAGCTCTTAGATAGCATTAATATTAATGGTCTAACCGTTCTAGATTTTGGCTGTGGTACAGGCGCCTTGACTCAGCTAATGAGTCCATCGGTTGAAAGTATCGTAGCGATAGATCCATCTTCTGAAATGATAAAGCTATTGGATAAAAAGGCACTAAATAATGTAACGTCTATTTGTGATTACCTATCTAGTGAATTGCTTAAAAACTCTCCTGAGCTAGAAAATAAATTTGATCTAATAGTCGCATCGTCTGTTTGCGGTTTTCTGCCTGATTATGAAATGACATTAAGTTTATTAAAATCTTTATTAAAAAAAGACGGTCTGTTTGTTCAATGGGATTGGCTTTCTAAGGATGATTCATCGGGTATGGGGTTGTCAGAGAAAAGAGTTAAACAAGCATTTGCGGCAAGTGGCTTTGTAAGCATTAAAGTGAATAGTCCTTTTATAATGAATAGTTCAAAAGGAAATATGCCTGTTTTAATGGCTATTGGTAAAAAATGATTAATAAGGCAATAAGCTCAAACAAAGACGGATTAATTGATGTCGCTTTATTCAATATTTGAGCGCTATTAGCCTAGTAAAAAATGATAATTATCTCGAAATTTCTAAATAAGACTGAAAAAGTAGAGTATTACTTTGCAATCATGCCAGACAATATGGAACGCCCGTTTATTTTTGGAGCTCAAAGTGCTGTTCCTAAGCTGCCTTCAATTGCTCAGTGGGGGGCATCTTCAAGATTTGGACTTGATAGTCTTGATACCATTGAAGGAAAGTTATGGAAAGATTGGCGCTTTTCTTTAGAAATGCTTGGTGCCTCATGGGTAATACCAATTATTGAAGAGTCAGTAATAAAAGATGATGTATCTCATGCGGTTAATGAAATCATATCTAAATCGTAAATCTGCAATTAACAAGGCGTAGTTGTCGGACTGTTTGTCTCGTTGCACTAAAAATAAGCCGCAAAGCACAGTGTTGGCATTGTTTAATAAAACCAACAATCCATACATAGCTAAACTCCTCAGCCAAACACGACCCTTTACTTAATCGATAAATCGTATTTTAAAATAAGAGCATCAATATAGCGGCTACGTAATGTGAGTTGCTTTTCGTGATCGGCGCCATGGCTAAGGGCTTTATTTAGAAGCTTCATGGCAGGGTGAATACGGGTGCGCTCATCTTTATCTAAACTGGCTTTGCTGCGCAGTTCGGTTATATCGTCTACTAATAATCTGCCAATATCCACAGCCACAATTTCATCGATTAAGCCATTTTGGGTGAGCACGCCATATTTGCTGCATAAAAATTGTTGCCATACTTGCTGTAAATGTTCTTCTATTTCACAGCCAAACAATTCTTCGTTAAATATAAAGCCTTGCTGTGCAAGCTTTGCCAAACATTGGGTATAGTGCTGGGCAAACAGATTAAAAGCTTGGTTAGATGATTCAATTTTTTGTTTAACTAATCCTTGCCCCCAATTTACACAACCTCGGGGATAATAATCGTCGTATTCTTCACATTCATATAACCCTGAATAAGAGCTGCAGCTCATTTGATTTTTAATGCAATAACTGGGTTTAGGGAAAATGCTCTGTGCTTGCCAATTTTCAAGAGTTTCAGTGTCTATGTTGAGTGCTTGGCATAACTCATCAGTGTGATAAAAGTGAGTGCTTAAATAGTCAGATAAACGCATAGTGGCTCGCTTAATAGTAAAAAACAAAATACTGTTTATTTATACAGTTGTTTATTTTGTATCATCAAACTCAATAACACAAGCCATTTTATAATTAAATACTGGCTATCACTGCAAATAGCGCGGTAAATATGGTACAAATAGGGCAAGTATTAATAACAATGATTTTTTTATGCGCACCCTAGAACAAATTAAACAAGCAAGCCTTATTACTGCAATTAAAACACCTTACTTAGCCAATGGTGAGATCGATCTTGCAAAGTATGATGAACTCGTTGAAATACAAATTGCAGCGGGTGTTGACGGTATTGTCGTTGGTGGCACAACCGGTGAAGGCCAGTTAATGAACTGGGAAGAGCATTTAATGCTAATTGCGCACAGTGCCAACAAATTTGGCGATAAATTACTAATTATAGGTAACACCGGTAGTAACAATACGCGCGAAGCAATTAAAGCAACAAAATATGGTTTTGCCAGCGGCATGCATGCCTCATTGCAAATTAACCCTTACTACGGGCGCACATCAATTGCCGGTGTTAAAGAGCACTTTAAACGTGTGCTTGATATTGGTCCGGCGTTTATTTACAACGTAGCAGGGCGCACAGGGCAAGACCTCACCCCTGATATTATTGAACCACTGGCCCAGCATGAGCACTTTATTGGTGTTAAAGAATGTGGTGGCAATGAGCGTATAGCGCACTATGAACGACAGGGTATTGCGTGTTGGTCTGGTAATGATGACGAAGCACACGATGCACGCCATACTCATAAAGCACATGGCGTTATTTCAGTTACGTCTAACCTGATCCCGGGTTTGTTCCGTCAATTAATGGATAGCAAAAATGATGCGCTAAATAATTCATTACAACCATTAATGAACTGGCTGTTTTGCGAGCCAAACCCAATTGCCATTAACACCGCGATGATCATGACAGGCGCGGTTAACCCAGTGTTTAGAATGCCTTATGTGCCGCTTAGCGATGAGCAACAGCAACAAGGTGAAACCCTAATTAATCAGCTTAATGAGCAAGATTTTGTCGGTAGTCGAGCGCAGTGTGTGGATATTAGTAAGGTTTTGATTTTATCTTAAACTGTTAGACTATTTATTAAATACTAAATTTTCAAAGCAGCCTACTGTAAACACAGAGGCTGCCTTTTTATATCACTGCCAATAGTAGTTGAGTTTAAGCTGCCACATAGCTGAATTAGCGTGAGTGACCGCTAATCTAATATCAATATCTTGGCTTAAAGGCACTGCCATTTCTAGTTTGGTTTGCGCAGGGTTTTTGGCATTTAAGAATGACTTTTCGTAGGATGCTTTAAGTTTAATACTTGAGTCAGTACCAGTAATAACCCCCACTTCTACCGACGAATCATAAAAGTGGCTGTTTTTAGCTAAATCACCTAAATAACCATTAATTAAGCTATAGGCTAAGGTGTTGTTGCTAAATTGCCAAGCTTGTCCGGCTCCCCCCATAACAAAGCTGTGTTTACAGGTTCTGCACAGTGCTGGTTGTCTGTCGAATCCAACATTAATTTTCCACGACCACTTAGATTCATTAGCCCAAGATAATTGGTTTGGATTGAATGACTCCAAATCTAATAAATGAACTTTGTTTATGTAAGTTTCGCCATCAGTAAACATCAGCTCGGTATCTAACATTTCTAAATTAGAAAATGGAATGCGGGCAATATCAGAGGCAAGGGTATCAAAATAACTCAACCTAAAACCCAAAGTGTACTGTGTTTGCTCAGCCGTGTGCACCGCAGAAACTGAGCTATTAGAGGGCTTTTGCCCTTTATGTGGTGGCTGTTGGGTAAATTGAAATTTTACTTTGTTTTCGCCCATTGGCAGCTTTAAGCGCGCTTTAATAAGTGCATTTTTTAACTCACTTATTTTTACTGGGGTTTGCTTTTGAATTTGTTTTACTTGTACGAGTTCAAATAAAGCCCCAATAATGGCTTTTTGAGACTGTACTGGCAAAGCTAAAAAAGATTTGCTTTTAAGTACTGCTGATTCAGCAAAGATTTGTTTAGCAAAGCTGAGCTCTTTTTCACTTAAAGATTGAACGTGCTTGGCAAATACAGTGTCGCGCGAGGGGGTAAATGTGATCTTTTTAACCGCCGATTGGCCTTGGTAAGTGGCCGTGTTTAATCTTGAAAAAATAGTGGCTGGTATTACCCAAGGAGCGCCTTCGCTGGTTAGTTGATCGCCAATAACAAGTTCAATAATTTGCGCAAGATGAAATGCACAGTTTTCATCGGCAAAGTAATAATCAAATTCAGTGCCTAAAATTTCCCATAAGTGATTAGCAATAAAAACCACATCGCGCTTGTTTAGATTGAGGGTATATTCCCATAAATCTCTTAATTCTATTTCACCATAGTTGTGCTGGTGGCGATAAAACAATTGATCTGAAAAACCGGCTTTATAACCACCAAACAAGCCCTTGAGAATATACACCAAGCCGTTTTCATTATCTGGAACGTGTGCGCCATAGTTAATACTGTAATCTAATAATTTGTTTTTTGATTCGGTCGAGCGATTAAGTTTAAGTAATAAATGACCATATAACGATGCGGGATTACTCATATAACCAGATGCAAATACTAAACTAACAGAGTGAATTGCTTGTTGCTCTCGCCATTGCTTTAATTTTGGGCACTCTGCAGCTGGCATTGAAAAGGTTAAATCTTGCTCTTTGAGCCATTGGTAACGAGCAGGGTAGCGACATGGCATTGAGGGCAGGTTATTAAAAGCATGGATTGTTGCTTTTAATTCGGCAGCCGGATCAGTACGTCCGTTATCTGCAATAAAAAATGATGCGTTAGTAATATAACTGATGGTAGCTGGTTGGTTTTTGTAATGCCCAAACTTCAACCATATTGGGTGTTTGGCTAAAACAGAGATAGATTGCGTGGCAGAGCTTGAGAAAGAGATGAATAAAAAAGCACTAATTAAATAAAATAGAGGTTTCATTGTTTAACCAAAAAAAAGGGCTGTTAAGCCCTTTAATTATTAGATTGCAGCGCATTGAGATGAAAAGTTAGTTGTAATTTTACCTTCAACTAATTCATAAAATGCTTGTGCATTGTCTATTGGCGCGTTTGCGTAATCGTTACGTACCGAAGTGATAATTTGTTGATGTGCAGTTACATCACAACCACGTACGTTAAGCATTGCAGCGATATACTCGCCTTCACCCTGTGCTATTTCTTGTTCTAATACAGGAAAAGTTTGTTGAATAAACTGCGCTGTTTTTACGTTAGCGCCTTCACAACTTTCTACTGAAGAGATGTTAGAAGACACTGCAGTTGTGCCTAAATCCCAAATAATATTAGAAATTGCTGCAGCAACGCCATTATCTGGGAAAACCATCGCGCCGATACCACATTGTTGCCATGGGTTGATGCCACTTTTTGCTTGTGACGGCATTGAAACAAACGCGCTTACTAATACCGCAGCAGTTAAACATCTTTTTATCATTATTAATTTCCTTTAATTTATATTCACCCAACAAAATGGGCGGGAAAGTGTACCTGCTTTTTTTATTTAAATGCAAATGGTTATGTAACACAATGTAAAAGAACGGTGTAAAGTTTATAAAATCGCAATAAAGAAGTGAATAAGCGAGGATTAATATTGCGAGTTAAAATCATTTAGCTAACTCAAACAGCGTCTAATAATAGCTAATTACCCCGCATTTTATAAATTAGTGGTTTCTGGTGTTTAAAACTAACTGTTTAAGCAATTTTACTGTATAATTTGCGACCCTTGATAATGTGGCCGCAGGTTATACAGCAATGAATTTTAAATCTTTTAGTTTTGCCCCTGAACTTATTCAGGCGTTAGACGAACTTAATTACCACACCCTTACGCCCATTCAGCGCGCAGCTATTCCGGCTGTTCGTAAAGGTAAAGACGTTTTAGCGAGTGCTCAAACCGGCACAGGTAAAACCGCTGCCTTTGCACTCCCTATTATCCAAAAGTTATTTGAGTCAGATAGCAGTACTACGAATGCGCCAAGCGCCTTAGTCCTTGCACCTACGCGTGAGCTTGCAGAGCAAATAGCGAATAACTTTAAAGACTTTGCTAAGTACACTTCGCTAAAAGTAGTGAGTTTATTTGGTGGTGTTAATACTGCAGGACAAGAAATTGCACTCAAAGAAGGTGTGGATATTGTAGTAGCAACACCAGGGCGTTTACTTGATCATATTCGTTTAGGTAACTTAAGCCTTGCCCAAGTAAAACACTTAGTACTTGATGAAGCTGACCGTATGCTCGATATGGGCTTTATTAATGACATGCAAAGCGTGATAAAAAGCTGTGCTGATGAGCGTCAAATCTTATTGTTTTCAGCAACTTTCCCAGCAGCAATTAAACAATTTGCCTCTAAAGTGCTAAAGCAACCTGAAATTGTGCGTGTTGATCAAACTAACAGCACCGCAAGCACAGTACAACACGTGGTTTACCCAGTAGAAGAGCGCCGTAAGCAAGAGTTGCTTTCTGAGCTAATTGGTAAGAAAAACTGGCAGCAAGTGCTGGTGTTTGTAAACATGAAAGAAACCGCAGATGAGCTAGTCACTGAGCTTAACCTAGACGGTATCCCAGCGGCAGTGTGTCATGGTGATAAATCGCAGGGTAACCGTCGTCGTGCGTTACGTGAATTCAAAGAAGGCAAAGTACGCGTTTTAGTTGCAACAGAAGTTGCAGCACGTGGTATTGATATTGACGGTTTACCGCGCGTTATTAATATTGATTTACCTTGGCTTGCTGAAGATTACGTACACCGTATTGGCCGTACAGGTCGTGCTGGTAACCAAGGACAAGCAATTTCGTTTATTAGCCGCGAAGAAGAAAACATGTTGTTTGAAATTGAAACCTTAATTGGTCAAAAAATTAAACGTGTTTACTTAGAAGGTTACGAAGTAAGTAATCGTGAAGTACTGATTGATAAAATTGGTAAAAAGCCAGCGCATTTACGCCGTACCCGTGCTAATAAGCCATCAGGCCAAGCTACCGGTGAAGCGAGAGCGAAGAACCGTTCGCGTATTTCTAATGTACGTAAAAGCTTAAAAGGCGAAAAGCTGTCACTTAAAAAGTAAGACAGCTAAGCCATTAAAAAAGCCTGAGTTTACTCAGGTTTTTTTATGCCTAATACATTATCGATAATTGCAGCGTACGCATAAGCAGCCGCTTCAGCGTTTTGATTAGCAATAACCGACAACCCAACCGGTAAGTGGCTTACTTTACCTACTGGCAGAGTGATATGGGTTGTTCCTGCAATAGCAGGCAATGAACTACTACTGCCTTTAAAGTTATCACCGTTAATTAAATCGGTTTTCCAGGCGGGCGAAACGGTGGGTGCAATCACAATATCGAGCTTATTATTGCGGTATAAATTGCTAATAGCGCGGTTTGCTAGTGCGCGATAACGCGCCTTGGTTTTTTGATATTGTTGTTTCTCACTCAAATCAACCGCGTTGGCTTGCTGTAAAATATCTTGCTCAAAGTAGAGCATTTCTTGCTGTTTATTTGCGGTATTGAATGCGATTAAATCGTCTAAGCTTTTTACCGTTACTTGCGTTGGTGTTTGGCTTAAATAGTGATTAATTTCGGCTTTAAAGTCGTAAAGCAAGATGGCGTATTCATCAACGTAAAGTGTGCTTAAATCATCTTTTACTTCAACATTGACAACGGTATGACCTGCGTCTTTTAATGCTTGTAGCTGTTTAGCGTAAAGTTTTTGTGTTTCCACAGTAAACTTACTGGCAGGTAAAGCGCCTATTTTCAGTGACGGCTTAGGCACTATACTATCAAGCTTTCTATTTACGTTGAGTGTTGATACATCATTAGGGTCTTCCCCTTGAATGACGGACAATACCGCGAGTGCATCTATTAAAGAATGTGCCATGGGGCCTACCGAATCTTGGCTACTAGAAAGTGGCACCACGCCTGCGCGTGAAACTTGTCCCATACTGGGTTTTATGGCGTACACCCCATTAACAGATGCAGGGCAGGTAATTGAGCCGTCTGTTTCTGTGCCCAGCGCAATAGGTGCAAAATTTAAAGCAACCGCGACAGCAGAGCCCGAGCTTGAACCACACGGATTACGCGTTACATCATGGGCGTTATGGGTTTGTCCGCCAATGGCACTCCAGCCAGATGACGAATACGATGAGCGAAAATTAGCCCATTCACTTAAGTTCGCTTTGCCTAAAATAATCGCCCCTGCTTGGCGTAATTGTTTAACCACAAAGGCATTGTTATTAGTAACGTTATTTTTAAGTGCTAATGAGCCCGCTGTAGTGGGTAATGTACCTGTTGTTTCAATGTTATCTTTTAGTAATACCGCAATACCATGTAAAGGGCCTGCCCATTTTCCGGCTTTAAATAGTGCATCGAGTTGTTTGGCTTGTTCAATTGCAGTGGGCTCAATACTAATTACCGCATTATATTTAGGATTGAGCGCGTTTATTCTGTCGATATAAGTGCGGGTAAGCTGTTCAGCTGTAGTGCTATTATTTTTATAGGCACTGTGAATGTCACTAATGGTTTTAAGCTCTGTATTGTTAGCCGCTGCGTGTAAGTTAGTTATTGTACAAACACATAAGGTTAAAAGTAGCCGTTTTATAATCATTGTTATTATCTATTTTATGGAAACACAGGTTATTTTTAGCACAAAAAAACCTCACATTGTGAGGTTTTTCGATAAAGGTCGATTAAATCGATTTAGGCGTTTTCTAGCATCGATAACGCAACCGCCTCTGCGGCTTTAATACCATCAATACCCGCTGATAAAATACCACCCGCATAACCCGCGCCTTCACCTGCAGGGTAAAGCCCTTTAGTATTAATACTTTGGAAGGTTTTATCGCGCTTGATACTTATTGGTGATGAAGTACGCGTTTCTACCCCAGTGAGTAAGCCATCATTAGTTGAAAAACCACGAATTTGCTTGTTAAAAGCAGGAATTGCTTCACGCAAGGCTTCAATCGCAAAAGGAGGTAATACGTTGCTCAAATCAGTCAGTTTTATGCCCGGCGTATACGAAGGCTGTACATCGCCTAAATTAGCCGATGATTTACCTTTTAAAAAGTCGCCAATAAGCTGTGCAGGGGCATCGTAGTTTTTACCACCAAGTTCATAGGCTTGCTCTTCTAGTTTACGCTGTAAATCAATGCCGGCTAGGGGATGCCCAGGGAAGTCTTTTTCTGGCGAAATACCCACTACAATAGCGCTGTTAGCATTACGTTCACTACGTGAATATTGGCTCATGCCATTGGTGACGACTCGGCCTTCTTCAGAGGTTGCGGCAACTACTGTGCCGCCAGGGCACATACAAAAGCTATATACAGTACGGCCGTTATTACAATGGTGTACTAATTTGTAATCTGCAGAGCCTAAAATAGGGTTACCCGCATTATCGCCAAAGCGGCATTCATCAATCATTGATTGCTTATGTTCTATTCTAAAGCCCACTGAAAAGGGTTTAGCTTCAACATAAATGCCTTTATCGTGGATCATTTTAAACGTATCGCGGGCACTGTGGCCAACCGCTAATATCACATGGCGAGTTTCGAGCTGTTCACCATTAGAAAGCGTAAGCCCAGTCACTTGGCCGTTGTCTAAATGGATATCGTCAACGCGCGTGCTAAAACGAATTTCTCCACCAAGTTCAATAATACGTGCACGCATTTTTTCAATCATGGTTACCAGTTTAAAGGTACCAATATGCGGCTTACTCACGTATAAAATTTCTTCAGGAGCGCCGGCCTCTACAAACTCAGTAATGACTTTACGACCATAATGTTTAGGGTCTTTTACTTGGCTGTAGAGCTTACCGTCTGAGAACGTGCCTGCGCCACCTTCACCAAACTGTACGTTTGATTCTGTATTAAGGGCCTTTTTACGCCAAAAGCCAAAGGTGTCTTTGGTGCGCTCACGCACTTCTTTACCGCGCTCTAAAATAATTGGGTTAAAGCCCATTTGTGCCAACACTAAACCGGCAAATAAGCCACAAGGGCCAAAGCCAATTACCACAGGGCGTTCTTTAATACTGCTATTGGCGTGCGCTACAAATTTGTAGTTGGTGTCAGGGGAGACTTTAACGTGTTGGTCTTTTTCAAACGAGGTTAACAGTTGTGCTTCGTTATCCACTTCAACATCAAGCGTGTAAATCAGTAAAATGGCGCTTTTTTTACGTGCATCGTAACCGCGTTTAAACACATTGTAGCTGTGTAGCTGCTCTGGGCTTATATTTAATTTATTGATGATGGCTTGGCCAATGGCATTTTCGTCATGGTCAAGCGGCAGCTTTATTTCGGTTAAACGTATCATTAATATCTCTTTAGGTGTCATAGCGGGGATTAAATTCCGCTCACAATAAGGGGTGTGCACAAAGCGCTGATTTATAAGCGCCATATGTTACGTTAAATTGCCCACTTTTGGCACTTATTTATTGTGTTTTGGTAAGGGTTGGGTATGATCCGCAGCTGTTATTGTGAAACATTAGGTATTAAACCATTATGGCGTTTGTAGTCACCGAAAATTGTATAAAATGTAAGTACACTGATTGCGTATCAGTATGCCCTGCAGATGCATTTTTTGAAGGTCCTAATTTTTTGGCTATTAGTCCTATTGACTGTATTGACTGTGGTTTATGCGTACCTGAGTGTGCCGCTGATGCTATTTTTCAAGAAGATGAATTACCTGAATCGCAAAAAGAGTTTACCCAATTAAATGCGGAGCTAGCAGAAATATGGCCACGCATCACCCAAGTTAAACCCGCCCCGGAAGATGCCGATAGCTGGAATGGTGTGGCTAATAAATTAAAACTTCTCGACACATAATCATTCCACTTCGTTGTGTATTAGTTTTTTGTTAATTTTATTGCAAATAATAGCGCGCAACTATTAACAAATGTACCGGTATAATTTACACTCCTGAGCAAAGTTTACTTTTAACAAGTAAATAAACCTAAATGGATGTTTATGCAGTACTTTATACCTATAAAAATAACAACATTGCTGTTTTTTATCAGCTTCAGCCTCGGTTTAACTCTCAGCCCTAATGCACTTGCCGATAAGCTTAATTATCAACTCGCGCACATTAATAAAAATATTGATGTAGATGGCGTGCTTAACGAGCCACATTGGCAACAAGCAACACATGTTGCGGTAAATTACCAAGATGAGCCGAATGAAAAAGGCACACCGCCAGTAAAAACCGATGCATACCTTTATGACGATGGTCATAATTTATATGTGGCGTTTGTAGCTTATGACCCGGATCCGAGTAAAATTCGCGCGGCGCTTCGTGACAGAGATACCCTCTGGCAAGATGATACTGTCGGTTTGGTGATTGATACCTTTAACGATGAACGTACAGGCTATGAGTTTTATGTAAACCCACTGGGCGCTCAAGGTGACCTTCGCATGACGGATACCGATGAATGGGTGTCAGATTTATCGTGGGATGCCATTTGGGACAGTGCCGGTACCGTAAACGAGCAAGGTTACGTAGTTGAAATGCGTATTCCGTTTAAAGCGCTGCGATTTGCGCAAAATAAAGATCAATCTACCTGGGGTTTTGCTGTAATGCGAAATTATCAGCGTGATGTGTTGTATCAATTATCAAGCACAGGCTTTGACCGTGATATTAAATGTAGTTTATGTCAGTTTGATAAAATAAGCGGATTTAATAATTTAGCACCGAGTAAAAACCTGCAATTAACGCCAACATTAACCGCACTGAGAAACGATCAAAAAACACAAGTACCTGGTGCGTGGGATAATGGCAATGTAGACACTGAGGTAGGGCTTGATCTTCGTTGGGGGGTTACCAAAGATGCGGTAATTAATGCCACCATAAACCCTGATTTCTCTCAGGTAGAAACCGATTCGTTAGAACTGGATGTAAACACCACATATTCTATTTATTACGCAGAAAAACGCCCGTTTTTCTTAGATGGCGCATCTTACTTTAAAAGTAACTTATTTGAACTCCTTTATACCCGTACCATAGCTGAGCCAAATATTGGCGCCAAGCTCACCGGTAAAACCGACAGCCACAGTTATGCGCTAATGTTTGCAGATGACGATAACAGTAATATTTTATTGCCAACTAACCAAGGCTCGGGCTTTGCCAACTTAAATGATAAAACCAAAGCAGTGGTGGCACGTTATCAATATGATATTGGCCAACAAGGCACTATTGGTGTCACTTCTACACATAGAGAAAGTAGTGACTACCATAATACGGTACTATCGGTTGATGGCAGCTATTGGTTTAATCAGTCAGATACGCTTAATTATCAAATCGCGAATGCTGATACCAATAACTCGCCGTTTTTAGTTGATAACTACAATTTAGCAGACTCTCAGTCGGATATGGCGTATGCATTAAAGCTGACACGCGATAAGCGTGATTATAAGCTCTACGCGACCTATGACAATATTGGTGAGGATTACCGGACCGATTTAGGTTATCAAGAAAAGGTAGACTATGAAAAAGTAGGCTTTGGTGGCGGACAAACTTGGTATGGTGATGAACATGACATGCTAACAACCTGGTCATACACCGCCGATTGGGATAAAACCTGGGCGCAAAATGGCGAGTTACTTGAAGAAGAATACGAAGGTTACATGACCTTTCAAGGTCAAAAGCAGTCTGTATTTGAGCTGGGTTTGTTAAATCGCTATGAAAATTATAACGGCAAGTTTTATAACCAAAATATTGGTTATTTTTATACGGCTTTTAGACCGTCAAAAGATCTGAGATTATCGTTATATGCCGAATATGCAAGCCGTATAGATTACACCAATGAACAGCTAGGCGATGTTTTAACCACACAATCGCAGGCTGTTTGGGATATTAATAACCATTGGCAGGTCGATGTTAGGCATAATTATAGCCATTTAGATGATTACCAAGGGCGACGTGTTTTTACCGCAAACCTTATTGATTTTAGGCTTTATTATAAGTTTAGTATGCGCGCTATGCTTAAGCTGATTTTACAGTTTGAAGATATAGACAGAAATGAGGATGCTTACTTTTATCAGGTTAGCGAAATCAACAAAGATTACGGTAGTCAGCTGGTGTACTCATACAAAATTAACGCACAAACCTTATTTTACTTAGGGTATTCAGATAAAGGTTATCAGGATGACTCGTTAAAAAGCATTGAGCGAGACCAACGTACTTTCTTTACTAAAGTCAGTTATGCGTGGCAGTTATAACGCTATAAACAATATAAAAGTAAGATTTTACTAGGCAATAAAAAACACGCTAACCAGTAGCGTGTTTTTTATATTTACTAGGGTCTGTTGACCTTTGTGGATTGAAATTTGTTCAAACTAGGGGGTGTTTAATCGCGGCGCGAGGTTTGTAACCTAGTGGGCTAAGTAAAAACCGAGCAACAAAGAGTAAATAGCCCCTAGGAAGAACCCTTTGGGCAGCGCCTGTTTGGCATTAATGCTACGTTATCGCCTATTTATGGGGAATAACACTACATAGGCTCTGCTTTGCCTAAATACCAAACAGGCTGCTGCAAATTCAATCTTAAAATTACAACAGACCCTGTTAACTATTACAAATCAAATGTACGTGAGATAGCAAGTACAATTCGCTCATCTGCGTAATCGTAATCTAGGCTGGTATTCTCAGCAGCCACTTCAATGCCAAACCCTTCATAGCTCGTTTGGTATGCTAATCGGTAGTGATAATACGATTTGTCGCCCTTAGCTTCATCCCATTGGAACTTATTGCCATCGAGTGAGTTTGAAATATCAAAGCTGGCACGAATCGCATGATTTGGCGCAAGCTCGTAAGTGTGCGCAATCATAGAAATGACATGGCCAGTATCGTAGCCAAAGTAATCCCAGCTGTACCAAAAGTTAAGCTCTGTTTGGCCGTAGTCACTGGCGTAACCAAATTTAGTATACGCTTCTGCGTAGTTACCATCGCTGTTATTACCTTGGTAAGTGTAATAAGCAATACCGTAATCCAGGCTTACTTGTTCGTTTAACTGAATGTATCGGCCTACGTAAGCATCTAGTTCAAAGTCGGTGTCATCACCAAAATCTACGTTTGATGCCCATACTCCGGCATAAACACCGTTATCATACGCGTAGTCAAGGCTTGCTTGCAGTGCCGGATCGTTATCTGTTTGTGATACACCATTAAAGGTGTAATCAGATGCAGCCGTAATCGTTGTTGACCAGTTAGCCGCTGCCGTTGTTGATAAAACGGTGAACGGTAAAGCGATAAAAAGTTGTTTTAATTTATTGTTCATGTGTTTTCCTAGCTGATAGTTTCTATTTTTGTGTAATCAATTTTATTCGCTTTAGGCGATCCTTCGATATTGCTGACCGTTTTAAGTTTGCTGTAGGCAATAAAACCAAGGCAAATAAAGAATAACCCTATAACTAAAGCACCAACCCATTGAATTTGCAAAAACTCAAGCTTAAATAGCAGTGTTAGTAGCGACAAAGCGACAACGTTCATGGCAATATATTTAAATTTACCAAAGCGTTTTACGGTTAGGTTTAAATTATCTGTGTATAAACGGATCAGGGAATCGAGCGAATTAATAACAAATACTATACCTACAAACACCATAGCAAAGTTTTTGATTCCCTCGGTTGGAATACCGGCTTCATGGTAGTGATATAACACACTAAACCAGATAGCGATTGGAATCGATGGGAAAATCAGCATAGCACCAAGGACTTGATAGGTTTTTAAACCGCCCACAAAACGCGATGTAAATTGACCAATCATAATGCTCCACGCAAACCACCAAAATAAGTAAAACTCATGGTAATCATTCAGTGGTAATACAAACTCATTGATGTTGGCAAAGTAATTACCAATTAATCCGATGTTTTTAGTAAATGCAGAGAGTTCACTGTCGCCAAATAAGAAGGCATCAGCCCACATAAAGCCAATTAGGGCTATAAACAACCAAGTAGTTGCAATACTTAAAAAGCGTACATATTTAATATCGGTACTTGAATACACCGCAAAGCAAATAGCGGCAAGCACGATTAAGTAAAACGCAGGAATAACATTTGAGCCATCACCGAGTTCAGGTAAATACCATGGCAAGTTACTCAGTAATAAGTAAGCGGTAAACGCACAAGTACCAATAATGACCACGTTGTTTAAAAACTTAACCCATGGAATTTCAAAAAACTTCACTTTGGGTTCTATTACACAGAAATAAAAGCACGTAAGAAAATAAAATCCCCAAATTAAAAATCCCCAATAACCAAACTCAATAGAGAGCGGGTTGGCAAATGCATATTCTGGGCTTGCTTTTATGTCTGCATAACCGGCAAATTCGGTTAAAGGGAACATAATAAGGCCAACGTCTAGGCCTGAGGTAAACAGGATTGCTATAAAAGTGAATGTTCTCACTGGTGTGACGCCTACTACGCGTACATTGCCCCATTTTATTAAAATAGTAACAATGGCAAGTAAGGTGAAAATAATGCCTGCATTAAGCCAAATAGTCATTATCGCCCTCCCAGAATGAATAAAAATAACACATATATACTCCGTTTTTTATTGTGCTTGCATTAACACAGGCATAACCTATTTATGCTTGTGAGCCACTGCAAGGCGCATAAAGGCACTCCTTAAAGCATTTTGCTTAAAAGAGTGGCCTTTATGGCAGGCTAAATTAAAGGGTTTTATTTCGTTGTGAAGTTTGCCAATCAGTGGCATTCACAACATCAACTCCTGTATGAGCTAAAGGCTTATTACCTAAAATAATATCAGCGGCTTTTTCGGCCACCATAATGGTAGGCGCATTTAAATTACCATTAGGTATGGTTGGAAAAATCGACGAGTCAACTACACGCAAGCTTTTCATGCCATGCACTTGGGTATTTGAGTTAACTACAGCCATGTCGTCTTCACCCATTTTACAAGAGCAAGAAGGGTGGTAAGCACTTTCCACTGCTTGGCGCACAAAGGCATCAATTTGCTCATCCGTTTGAACTTGTTGCCCTGGTTGAATTTCTTCACCACGGAAGTCGTCAAAGGCAGCTTGTTCAATAATTTCACGCGTTAAACGTACGCACGCCCTAAAGCCTTCAATGTCGTCTTGATGCTCAAGATAATTAAACACAATCTTTGGCGGCTGCGTCGGATCTGCTGAGGCAATAGTGACACTGCCACGACTTTTAGGTTTGTTATGACCTACATGCACTTGAAAACCATGCCCTGCAAAAGCACTGCGTCCATCATAACGCATTGCTGCCGGTAAAAAGTGATACTGAATATCAGGCCACTCTACACCCGGTTTTGAGCGAATAAAGGCACACGATTCAAAGTGATTAGTTGAGCCTAAACCTTTTCGGGTAAGCAGCCATTTTGCACCAATTAAACCTTTAGAAAACAAGCCTAATTTACCGTTTAAGGTAATGGGTTGTTTACACTTATATTGAAAGTAAAACTCTAAATGGTCTTGCAAGTTTTGACCAACACCTGGTAGGTGATGTTTTACTTCAACACCTGCTTTTTCAAGTATTTGTGTATCACCAATACCGGACAGTTGTAACAGGTGAGGAGAACCGATAGAGCCCGCACTTAAAATAACCTCTTTACTTGCTGTGGCTGTTTTAACTGTGCCATTGAGCTTGTATTCAACACCGGTTGCTTTTTTGCCGTCTAAAATAACGCGCTGAGCAAGTGCACCGGTTACAATTGTTAAATTACTGCGATGCTTAATCGGATCTAAATATTCACGAGAGGCTGAGCTGCGCACACCGTTTTTAACGGTCATGTGCATAGGGCCAAAGCCTTCTTGTTGAGCACTATTATAATCAGCTGTAGTGGCATAACCCGCTTGAGCACCAGCATCAATAAAGGCGCTATACAATGGGTTTTCCATGTTATTACCGTTATTAACGCCAAGGGGGCCTTTTCCACCACGATGGCTGTTTTCACCTAGATAAAAGCTTTCTGCTTTTTTAAAATACGGTAAACAGGCTTGATAATCCCAGCCATTAGCGCCATGTTGCTGCCATTCATCAAAATCTTTCGCATGACCACGTACATACACCATGCCATTAATAGATGATGAGCCGCCAAGCACTTTACCGCGTGGGCAGTGCATTTCACGGTTATCTAAGTACTTTTCTGGCTGCGTATGAAATTGCCACGCATACTTATCGGTATTCATTGGAATCGACAGAGCAGTGGGCATTTTAATAAAGATGCTTTTATCGCTGCCGCCGGTTTCAAGTAACAATACCTTGTTACTTGAATCTTCAGACAAGCGATTTGCTAACACACAGCCTGCCGAGCCTGCGCCTACAATAATATAATCAAAAGAGTGGTTCATAATGATTCCTTAAAATGGGCTTTCTATGTCAGCCATACCAACATAAACAGACTTAGTTTGCGTGTAATGATCAAGCGTTTGTATGCCGTTTTCGCGGCCGATACCTGATTGCTTATAGCCACCTACAGGCATTTCTGCCGGCGAGTTACCGTAAGCATTGATCCAACAAATACCGGCTTGTAGCTGATGAATAACGCGATGAGCACGTTTAATATCGCTGGTGAAAACGCCTGCAGCTAAACCTAAGTGAGTGCCGTTAGCACGTGCAATTACATCATCTTCGTCATCAAATACTAAAACGCTCATTACTGGGCCAAAAATTTCTTCTTTAACAATCGTCATCTCATCGTTGCAATCAACAAATACGGTTGGCGCTACAAAATAACCATTTGGCGCAGATGCTGGTGAAAGCGTTGAGCCACCGGTTAATAGCGTTGCCCCTTCTTCAAGGCCTTTGTTGATGTAGCTCAGCACTAAATCTTGATGCTTTTTAGAAATAAGCGCGCCAAAGTTAGTGTTTAAATCTTGTGGATCACCGGCAATAATATTGTTTTCGGTGCGAGTTTTAAGCTCATCAATAAACTGCTGGTACACATTTTTGTGAACATAGATACGAGTGCAATTAGTACAAATTTCACCTTGGGTATAAAAGTTCCCTAACATTGCCGCGCTTACTGCTTGCTCTATATTGGCATCGTCAAAGACAAGTAACGGCGATTTACCACCTAGTTCCATAGTCACATCTTTTAATGTACCTGCAGCACTGGCGACGACTTTCTTACCGGTACCTACTTCACCAGTAAACGATACTTTTTCAATATCTTGGTGTGCAGTAAGCCATTGGCCTACTTCACTCGCGCCTTGAACTACATTGAATACGCCAGCGGGTACACCTGCTTCAATAAACACCTCTGCTAATTTAATTGCGCCAAGCGGGGTTTCTTCTGAAGGTTTAAAAATAAATGCATTACCCGCTGCAAGGGCAGGACCAGACTTCCAACATGCAATTTGTAATGGGTAGTTCCATGCACCAATACCAGCACAAATACCTAAAGGCTCTTTGCGTGTGTAGTAAAAGTCATCGCCAACCATTTGTTGTTGACCAACTTGCGCAGGGGCAAGGCCTGCAAAATATTCAATTACATCTGCGCCTGTTTCAACATCTACGCAGTTAGCTTCTTGCATTGGTTTACCGGTATCGAGCACTTCAACAAGTGCAAGCTCATCGTTACGCTTGCGTAAAAAAGCAACGGCGTTTAATAAAATACGGCTGCGCTCAATAGGGGTCATGGCTGACCAAACTTTAAAGCCTTGTTTTGCACTTTCAATTGCTGCGTTTTGAACGTATTCATCGGCAACTTCAACGGCATAAATTACTTGGCCGGTCGCAGGATTTACTACATCAAATGTTTCGCCGCTTTTGTTTGCAAGGAATTGACCGTTGATAAAGTTTTGATAGATAGGTGTAGTCACGTTAGGCTCCATATTGCTTGATAAGTGAATGCACGTAGTTTTTAGCCAGTGATTCACTGTGTTTAAACTGATTTTCGTCTGATTGGCTTAATACGGCTCGTAGCCATAAACCATCGATCATTGCTGCGGTTAACTCTGCCGCGAGATTTGCTTGCGCTAAAGGCATTAATTGCTTAAATGAAACGGTTAAATTGCTTTGCAAGCGTTTGCTGTTTACATTTTGTAAACGATGAAGTTCCTTGTCGTGCATTGATTGCGCCCAAAAACTTAACCACGTCCGAGTGGTGTCTTTTCGTTGTTGTACTAGCGCAAAGTTTGATTCAACAATAAACATTAACCTTTGAGTAGGCGTGGTCTTTTCATCTACTTTGCTGATCAAGTCATCTTTCAAGTTAGACAGTAAGTAACGCACAGTTGCTTCAATTAGCCCCTGTTTCCCACCAAAGTAATGGCTAATTATGCCAGAAGACATCCCCGCATTTTTGCTAATACTATTAATTGTGGTTGCTTGTAACCCTTTTTGAGCAACTGACTCTATTGTTGCGTCAATTAGCTGCTGACGCCTTACAGGTTCCATTCCAACTTTAGGCATAATTTTTATTAATTGATCGTTCAATAAAGATAAGCTTAAGGTAATAGCTCTAACAATTCAAGGTTCGTGCAAATGGTGAGTGTCTGAAATGTGGATAAATAATTAATAAAATAAGTCTAAAATGAAGTTATATTAACAAGCTGAATTGTTATTAAATATCATTTAATAACAATTTGTTACGTGTGTTTTTTTGATTGCTTTTTTCGGTGTAATTATTTATTTACATAATTATTGAAACTTTTAGTGATTTATTTATTAGTGTGATAACTATTAGAGTACTAATTGTATTTTTTGTGGGCAGGTTACTTTAAAAAGCGGTAAGGCGAGTTTGTGGGAAGATCCAAGAAAAAAGATTTAGGAAGTGAAATATGAGATTAATTTACAGAAATGTTAACTTAGTGAAGAGATAAATAAAGACGCTGTTTAGGTTTCAACAACGCCTTTAAATAACAAAGGATAACGTCTTAAACGGTTGCCAATATAATCGTCAGCCATAATTTGGTCGCAAATTTCATCAATATTATCGGTCGCTTCAAATACCCAATCAAAACGTTCTATTGCAAGTAAAAACCCACGCTTTAAATGCGTTTGCGCACGGTAATAAGCAAGGTTGTTTTTGATGAGTTGCAGCTTTTTAGGCTCTGCTTTTAATTGCGCAATAACTTGATTAATAAACTGCAAGTTGCGCGAACTGGTTGGTCTGTTTCTTCTATTTGTTGATCGCATCACTCTTCATTAGCTATGTTGTAAAGTTTTTTCAAAAAGTCGTCTTTGTGTTTGTCGTGTTCATAATCAAGGTGATAAGTATTATGAAACCCAAAGCGAAGTAAAACACCACTGCCTTGTAAATAGACGGTGTAGCCATCTATATCAGAATATGCAGTGATCCCTTGATAAAATTTACCTTCTTCTGTGACTTCTCCGCGTTGTTGAATGCGTTCGTAAACCGCTAGAATCTGTTTATTGTCGATTTCATTTTTCATTGTTTGTCCCTTTTATTTAATCACTCATACGCTATAGAAGTGAGGGTCGATCATCATAAAAACAATAGTCTAAAAAGTATGATATTGCTTTGTTATTTTTCATTTATAAATTATGCTCAAAGTTCACTTTTTGTTGAGCTTTTACCATGATAGACAAAGCGTTACTTTTGAAAACTCGTGAATTATCCGACCAACTCATTGCATTGCAAACACCCATTAGAATACTCGATGCAATAAATTGGGATAAACAAATTAAAGAGGAATTTTTTAGACAAAAATGTCAAAAAAATCCACTTATTGATCGTGCTTATTATCAACAGCGCGATTTAGGATTTGTTCCTAGCGAGTTGCGCCAAGCATTTTCAACACTGCACCGCAATATTATTAACCAGTTGGGGCAATTAAACCCAATTGCACAATATATGGGTAAAATGTGTACCGAATATAAAACGGTTCTGAGCATGCTTGAATACCGCGGTACGCCAGAGTTTCATGACTTATCAGTGGAGCTATTTGGTCATCCTAAAGATTTGTTTCATGCTGGTGAGCCATCGCTATCAGAACTGGCTAATATGCTTGAACAGCCTTTAAAAAATTTACTTGCAGCGGATATTTTGCCTGAAGATCCTAAAAATATTGATGCCAGCGACGCGGTGCGGATTTTATCTGAACAGGTCAATGCCAGCATGCCGGGAATAAACGTAGAAGTAATGCTAAGTGATGGTATTGTCAGCGATGCGGCAGCAGGTGCTAATAATATTAAGCTCAATCAAGATGTTAAGTTTTCTCAGCGCGAATTAGATATTTTAGAAGTGCACGAGGGCTGGATCCATGTAGGCACCACTCAAAATGGCTTAGCGCAACCTTATTTAACCTGCTTGAGTAAAGGCACACCAAGCTCTACGGTTACCCAAGAGGGGCTTGCAGTACTGACGGAAATTATTACTCTTAAATCAACACCACGTCGTTTATCAAAATTAGTAAACCGTATTCAAGCGGTGACGAAAGTAATTGATGGTGCTGAGTTTATCGATATTTACCGAGATTACGTTGCTCAAGGTTTATCAAAAGACGACAGCTATACCCTTGCACAGCGCGTTTTTAGAGGCAGTACCGCAACCGGCTTACCCTTTACCAAAGATATTGCTTACATAAAAGGCTTTGTTTTAGTTTACAACTTAATTAGGGTGGCGATACAGCTTGGTCGAATTGATCAGTTGCCATTATTGCTGGTGGGTAAAATATCAATTGATGACTTTAGATTAATATCGCAATTGCATGACTTAGGTGTCATTGAAAATCCGCAATTTGTGCCGCCTCATTTTAAAGATTTAAGAGGCCTTGCTACGTGGCTCAGCTTTGGTCGATTTATTGGCGATTTGTCATTCGAACAATTAGAAAACGATTATAAGCCGTTGTTTTTATAATTTTAAAAAGGAAGCGCAGATTCCTTCTTTAGCAAAAAAACGCAGTTGGAATAAGCAACTGCGTTTAAGTTTACATACATAAGCCTGCATGCCCATAAGAGGGCAATTGATTGTTGTCATTTTTATTTATCGTTTTATCGATACATAAAATTGTTTTAAGCCGTTCATTAGGCACAAAAAAAGCCCAAAAGTGGGCTTTTTTAAATACAACACGCTTTGGTTATCGTGCGTTGGTGCTTTCAAATATTTTGTCTGCAGAGGCAGCGACAAAACCGGTGTAAATTTCACCGTCAGGTTTTGGATAACGAATAGCAAACTCGTAAAAACAGCTAGGAATGCGCATATCGCCATCGCTAAAGGTTACGGCGTACTCATCAGCTAATGTTGATGATTGCTCTAATAGCACCTCTGGTGAGCCTTTTACTTCGCCTCCTGAGGTATTAAGCGCAAAGCCAGCATCTTTAAGAGCTTGGTTTACATCATGGATGTTATCAAACTTAGCTAAGGTATTAATGTTCACAGTAAAGTGATTTGCACGGTAACCCCACGCAGACATCCACGCCGCATATTCGCTCTCTGCTAATAGCTTTTTGTAAGTATCAGTGCTTACTTGCCAATGTGTACCTGAATATAAAAAGTTATCGGCAGTCACCGCACTTTCGTCAATTTGTGCAACCATATCAGTAACAATTGCTTGAAGCTCAGGTGAACATTTTTCAACTAATAACTCAGAAATAAACACTTTAGGTTGCGTTGGATCGCTGTGCTCGTAGTGCTTAGCGTAGAGTTTTTTTGCTTCAAAATGGTACTCACCACATTCTTTGTAGCCAATGGCTAAAAAGTGTGCAGCTAGTTTTTCAAGGCCTACTTTTTCAATATTAAAAGTACGCAGCGCAATATGATCGTTGATTATGTCGTCTTTTTGCGTTGAGCCTAATAGGTCATGAATTTTGTCAGCCGATGGCGTTACGCTTAGGTAGTTTTGCCACAGGTTATCAAATAATGTGTTTACATCAGTATGCATGGTAAATCCTTAAATCTATTTAAATTGTTATTCAATTATTAAGCCCGGCGCGAGGGTTTGCGGTAAGTTAACTTTTTCTGACTCTACAGAGGCCACTGGGTATGCGCAATAATCTGCAGCGTAGTATGCACTGGCTCTGTGGTTGCCACTGGCACCTATACCACCAAATGGCGCTGCGCTTGATGCGCCTGTAATAGGGCGGTTCCAGTTAACAATGCCGGCACGAATACGTTTTAAAAAGTGACTGTAATCATCTTCGCTATCAGCAAGTAAACCAGCAGATAAACCAAAGCTGGTGTTGTTTGCTTCTGTTATAGCGCTATTGAAATCAGTGTAACGATATACTTTTATAAGCGGGCCAAAGTGTTCTTCATCGGCAATTTCGCTAATGTTAGTGACATCAATAATGCCTGGGCTTACAAACCCAGTGCCTGATTTTAACTGTTTAAGCTCAACAAGAATCTCAGCACCTTGTTTAACTAGCTCAGCTTGCGCTGCAACCATGCCTAATGCGGCTTTTTCACTGATCATAGCACCCATAAAAGGTTGATCGTCCGCAAAGCTATCGTCTACTAGGATATTTTTGGTGGCGCTGATCAGCTTTTCTAAAATAGCATCGCCATTGGGCGACTTTTCAATAAATAAACGGCGTGCACAAGTACAGCGCTGACCCGAAGTAATAAAGCCCGATTGAATAATATCGTGCACAGCGGCGCTGACATCAGCAACATCTTTAACCACTAGCGGGTTATTACCGCCCATTTCAAGCGCTAAAATTTTACCTGGGTGGCCAGCAAATTGTTTATGTAATAAATGCCCTGTGTTTGAGCTACCAGTAAAAAATAGGCCATCTATATCTTTGTGTGAGGCAAGCGCTTTACCTGTTTCTAACTCACCTTGAACGAGGTTTATAACCCCAGCAGGTAAGCCTGCTTTTAACCATAGTTCTAAGGTAAACTGCGCTACATGAGGAGTTAATTCTGATGGTTTAAATACCACGGTATTACCGGCTAGTATGGCTGGTACAATATGGCCGTTTGGTAAATGCCCAGGGAAATTATACGGACCAAAAATAGCGACCACACCGTGAGGTTTGTGGCGAATAAAGGCTTTTGCACCAGGCATTGGGTTTTCGGTTGTACCAGTACGTTCATTGTAAGCACGTATCGCAATGGCCACTTTGCCTGTCATCGCGCCCACTTCTGTGCGTGTTTCCCATAGCGGTTTACCTGTTTCACGAGCAATAATAGTGGCAAACTCTTCGCTGTGTTCTTTTAGTTGGGCTACGAAGTTTTCTAAAATAGTAATACGTTGCTCAATTGGCATGTCTGCCCATTGAACTTGCGCGGCTCTTGCCGCTTTTATGGCACTGTCAACTTGCTCTGCGTTGGCGCCATTACCTTGCCATACAATTTCACCATTACTTGGGTTAATAGAATCAAACGCAGGGCCTTTGCCTACAAGCCATTGATTATTAATTAGTTGTGTGTTCATAAATAATGTTACAGGCGGAAAAATCGCGCTGCATCTCCTTGTTTTAAATGAAGTGCATCAGCTACTTCTTGGCTGATGATTAAGGTGTGCTTTGCCTGATTGTAATGAGCATGTTTAGTAAATGTGGCTCTGAAATCGCTAACCCCTTGATTACAAATAGCAAGGGTGTCTGAGCTTTGCTCATTGATATGTTCAAGCTCGCCAATAGTAATAGGGCACACCTGTGAATCACGAATACTGCGAATATTACCGAGTTTTGCTTCTACTGTGGGGCCTGCGTCAAATAAATCAACGTATCCGCGGTGTTCAAAACCTTCTTTTTCAAGCAGTTTAAGTGCTGGTTTGGTTTTATCATGCACATGGCCAATCACCGCTTGTGCTTTTTTGCTCAGTAAATTCACATAGATAGGGTATTTAGGCATGAGTTCGCTAATAAACACTTTATCGCCTAATCCCACTAAATGGTCGGCTTGTGGGAATTCAATGCTAAAAAAGTGTTCCTGCAACCATTGCCAAAATGGCGAGTGACCGTCTTCATCGCTAACACCACGCATCTCAGCAATTACTGTGTCGGCAAAGCGCTCGCTGTGTTGCGCCATAAATAAAAAACGTGAACGTGATAAAAAACGTCCCGTCAGGCCTTTTCTACTGTCTTCACGTAAAAATAAAGTACATATTTCTGAGCAGCCAGTGTAGTCGTTACACATACTCAAAATATCTACGGTATTGTAAACGTTTAAAGTGGGTGAATGGTGAACTGTTTTACCTAGATGATAATGATACAAAGGTACAGATAACCCGACGGCCGCTTCAATGGCGGTAGTACCAATTACCTTGCCGGTTTCACTGTCTTCTAAAACAAATAGATAGCTTTCGTCGATGGGCTTATCTACGTTTTTAGTAAAACTGTTTTGCGCACGATCAATTTTTTCTTGTAGTTGCCCATCATCGACAGGTAAAGAGGTAAAGCCATGGCCAGACTCAATGGCAATCTCTTTAAGTGCTGCAAAATCATTGACAGTAATAGGACGTAATACTTGCATTAACTACTTGCTCCAACAACATATAAAATCCTGAGGTAAACGTGTGTTTGCCTCAGGACTTAGTTATGTTTTACTTAGTTATTAACCGTTTACTACATCGCTAACTGCTTTTTCAAAGCGAGCTAAGCCTTCTTTAATGTCCTCAAATGGGATCACTAATGAAGGTGTAAAACGAATAACGTTCATACCGGCTACTAAGTTCATTAAGCCGTTATTTGCACTTGCTACTAAAAAGTCACGAGCACGGCCTTCAAATTTCTCATTTAGTACCGCACCGATTAGTAAGCCTTTACCACGGACTTCGCTAAATACATGGTATTTTTCATTAATTGCATTTAAACCATCACGGAACATTTGTTCACGCTCTTTTACGCCATCTAATACAGCAGGCGTATTAACGGTATCAAATGCCGCTTCTGCAACAGCACAAGCTAACGGGTTACCACCATATGTAGAACCATGCGTGCCTACTTTTAGGTGTGCTGCAATTTCAGTGGTGGTGATCATAGCGCCAATTGGAAAACCGCCACCTAAGGCTTTAGCCGTCGTTAAGATATCAGGAATAACATCTAAGCCTTCGTATGCGTATAAGTGACCTGTACGGCCAACGCCGGTTTGCACTTCATCAAAAATAAGTAGTGCGTTGTGTTTAGTACACAGTTCACGTACTTTTTGTGCAAATTCATTAGTTGGTGGCACAATGCCGCCTTCACCTTGTAATGGCTCCATCATTACCGCACAGGTATCATCACCAATTAAGGCTTCAAAAGCGGCAATATCATTGTAGTCACAATGAACAATATCAGCAGGTTTTGGACCAAAACCGTCAGAATAAGCAGCTTGGCCACCCACTGTTACAGTGAAAAATGTACGACCATGAAAACCTTTATTGAAAGCAATAATTTTAGTTTTTTCAGCACCAAATTTATCCAGTGCAAAGCGACGTGCTAATTTTAATGCTGCTTCGTTTGCTTCAGCCCCTGAGTTTGCAAAGTAAACTTTTTCAGCAAACGTGGCATCAACCATTTTTTTAGCTAGACGAAGAGCTGGCTCATTGGTCATTACATTTGATAAGTGCCAAATTTTTTCGCCTTGCTCTTTAAGTGCACCGACTAATGCAGGATGGCAATGCCCTAAACAATTAACTGCAATACCACCGGCAAAATCGATAAATTCGTTATTGTTCTGATCCCACACACGTGAGCCTTCACCGCGAACAGGAACAACAGCTGAAGGGTTGTAATTAGGGACCATTACGTCGTTAAATAAATCTCTGGTTACTTGCATTTTTACACCTAAATTATTCACATAAAAAAATACGTTGCTGAAAAAATAACGATAAGGTCAGGATGATTCAGCAATACAATGTGTTTTACTTATTAAAAATGTCATTATCAAAGGTTATGAATGAAATTTGCAGTGCTATTTTGTGAAAAATGATTAGAATAATAGTCAAATTAACGAATTTAATTAGCATTATGATAACTCCCCAAGATGAAAAACTACTCTCAGTATTAAAAACGAACGCCCGCGCTAGCATTTCTGATCTTGCAAGGCATTTGAGTTTATCTCGTTCAACGGTGCAAAGCCGAATGCTAAAATTAGAGCAAAGTGGGATCATTAAGGGTTATAGCGTTGACTTTGGAGACGACTTTTTAAATAGCTTGGTCTCTGCGCATGTTTCAATAAAAGTAAAACAGAAGCTAACAACAAAAACTAATATTGAATTAAAGCAAATTGATGCGATTTCTCAGTTGTATGCAATCAGTGGAGAGTTTGATTTAATTGCTATTGTAGAAGCACAGAACCTTGAGCAGTTAAGCCACTTACTTGATGATATTGGTAACTTAGATGGGGTAGAGCGTACCCGTTCATCGGTTATTTTAGAGACTAAATTTAAGCGTTAATTCGATTTGTTTAGTACATTAAGTGAGCATTAATTATTTGCATTTAAGCTAACTTGACTGTAGTCTACTTGATATTAGGAACAAGGAATGTTTTTAACCAAATCAATAGGCTTATTGCCCTGCATTTGTTGCAATCTTCCAGTACTTAATAAATCTCATCAATACAGTTATTAATCTTATTAGCATTGGCTAATAAGGTGTGAGTGAAATAGGACGTTTTTGGCACCACTGGGCTAAGACTTTACAAGGAAATGTTATGAAATACACAACAATGGCTGCTGTGGCATTATTAATAGGTGGCTCATATTTAAGTGCAAAAGCGACTTTATTTGACCCTGCACAGAGCATAACGGTTGAAACTTACAGCGATATATTCTTCAAATTAGAATCCTCTCCTGTCAGCATTAATGAAATTATTACCGGGGCGAGTCAATTTGCCGATAGCTTGTGTGATGAAAGCATCTACCAAGAAGTAATTGGCGAATCGGTAAACTCATGCAAGCAAAAATTCAAACAATCTCAAGCACAATGTGCTGAGTTTATAATAAAAAATAACGAGCCTATGTACACTGATAAAGTGGCAATAACACAGCTCTCTGAGAAGTTTATTAATTGCATGACCAATAGCTAAAATAGCGCTTACAGTTCTTAATTTATTAAAAATGCGGCTCCTAAACTGGATGAGCATTGATGCTTTAATTTTTATTTAGCATATTCCACTGCGTGGTCTATGCTAAATTTTATTAATGCTCAAACGCCCAGTTTGCTTTAGGGAGTACAATGCAAGAAAATTTACTGAATTCAGTCATCAAAATAACAAAAAATAGAGATGTAGATTCTCTTGAATATAGTTTGATATCGACCATCCAAGAATTTATAGGCTGTAAAGAAGTCTCAGTTTATAAAGATATAGAAGTTCAAGGCCAACTGACTATTGAGCAAAGTCTTTGCTTAAAAGTCACGGGTGAAAAGCAATTCGAGTGGGTACAACGACAAATTGTTGCACAGCCTGAGGATGAACTTCTATCGTGTTTACGTTCTGCCTGTATTATTACTGTTCAGTCTGCCGATGGAATTGAACGCCGTTGGCTCCCCATTACCCGCCAAGAAAAAACAGTTGCTGCCATTTCTGTGGTTTCAAAAAGTTTAGATAGTTCGGCTCAAGTGATGCTAAATGCTTTTTGCCGCATATTTGAAAACTATTTAGTGATACTCCATGAAAACGAAAGAGATAAATTAACGGGGCTGTTAAATAGACAGACATTTGAGAAAAAAATAAAACAGCTAATTGAAAAACAAGTATTAAAAATGCACGGCTCATCCCGAGATAAGGATAAAAGGCAACAAAAGCAGGCATCAACATCTTGGCTGGCTATTTTAGATATTGATCATTTTAAAAATATAAATGATCAATACGGTCATATCTGTGGAGATGAAGTGTTACTCGTATTAGCGCAAAAAATGCGTCACTTTTTTCGCTCAACAGATTTAATTTTTCGTTTTGGTGGGGAAGAATTCGTGATTGTTTTTGAGCCCACAGACGCTGACTCAATCAGTAATAAAATGGCTGAATTTATACAGCTCATTAGAAATACATCGTTTCCTTTTGTTGAAAATATGACGATCAGTGCTGGTTTAGCGCGTATTAGTCCTTATGATTTTCCAATTGCAGTGCTAGAAAGCGCAGATAAAGCGCTTTATTATGCAAAAAATAATGGCCGAGATAAATTTTGTATCTATGAAGATTTACTTGCCGAGAACTTAATCAGTGTACAAGTTAATTCCTCAGAAATAGATTTATTTTAAACTACTGCGGCTGAGGATGGCTTCGCTGCACTTTCACTTTGGTTACTTGGTCGAGCTTTATAAAATAAACATTGCCGCCAATGCCTTTAAACTCCTCATCGGTAAAGGCGATGGTATTGTCATCATAAAAGGTGATTGCCTCTTTTTGGGTTACAATACCTAAGTCAATTTTAAATACATCGCCAGAGAAAAACTTATCGCCTTTAAAGTTTTCAAACAGCCAAATACTGGTTGAATCTAATAATGCGAGCTTTTTTCTATCTGGGCTAAGTGCTGCGGATGTGATCCAGCAAAGCTTTTCCATGGTGGTGCACGTTTTAAATGAATCTATCAGCTGGGCATCAAAATTCGCTGCATGGTCGCCTACTTTGTAAACGTTAGTAATTCCATCGAATGGCTCTGTGCGATTTTTAGTAAACAAGTATAAATGTCGACCAAAAGCCACAAACGCTTCTAAGTCATAATTACGTTGATCAGGTTGTATTGGGCTGCCATCTAATTCTGGGTAGGTAAACTTTATAATTTCAGCTTCTGTTGTATTGGTTTTTATATCTATAGGGTTTTCTATTTTATAAATTGTTAGCCATTTACGTTCATTTTTATTATTACCAAAGTCGCCTAAAAAGAAATGACCAAACTTATTTTGCGTCATATCTTCCCAATCTATATTTTTTGCATTCGTGACGAGTACTTCTTTTGCAATTGAACCATCGTCATTGAGCCTATAAAGCTTAGGCTCGTCGCCACTGTCGTTAATAGCCCAAAGCCGTTTATGTTTATCAAACTCAATGCCTGAAATTTCTTTTAGTTTTGGGTCTACAGAGACCACCTTTTTACTATATAGTGTATAAATTGAACTGCCTACAACAGCCGTAATGATGCTAAAGACGATAACAGAAGTAATAAGGATGCTTTTTTTCAACATTGTATTTAAGTGTTCATCGGGTTGGCTGAGTAGATAGTTATTATCGCTGATGATGTTGTTAAGCTAAAGGTTTTTATAGTTTTAATGTAGTAATAAAAATTAATAAGTATGTGTTTAAGGACAAAAGCAAATTAATTAGCTGTTATGGTGTAGTTGGTTTAAAAGTTGCTCAGTTGCAGTGCTTACTTAAAAATCAGTTTTAATGGTTAAAATTGCACCAAACCAGTGCGGTAAAATAAATAACGCACTGTAATAATGCGTAAATAAAGTTTTGATTAACTTTAAAGCTGTTTTTATGTGAATGAATGGATTCCACATCGCCTTTTTAAGCTGTTTGGCCTGTGGCAAAGATGAATACCCCTTATGGTTTAGTTGGAGCCTATTATGTTGAATAAACGCTTTTTTAAAACAAAAAATGAAGCAGAAGTAACCTTTGAATTTTCTCACCCAGATGCAGATGATGTCTGTTTACTTGGAGAATTTAATGATTGGCAGCCGGTGCCAATGAAGCACAACAAAAAGCTTGGCGTATTTAAATGCAAGCAACGTCTTCCCGTTGATAAAGAGTTTCATTTTCGCTATTTAATAAATGGTAAACAGTGGGATAACGATCATCAGGCTGATGGGTATATTGCTAATAGTTTTGGTACAGAAAATAGTATAGTAAATACACAACGCATTAATTAAGGTCGCTGAATGGACGCACTATCGCAATTGTTTTATTTGCATGGTATTGGTTACGAATACACTAAGTATACGGGTGAACACGTTATATTTAGCGAAGACACCCGTAAATCTGCTTTGCACTGCTGTGGCGTTGACACACGTGATACGGCGCAAATAACCCAGTTAAATTATCAATTGGATGCGGCTACATGGTTAACACTCGCACCTGCTGTTAGCATAATAGATCAGGCTAGTAATGTGCTAAAGGTGCGTGTTAATGAAGCTGATACGCATCACAAAATTACATTAACTGTGGCAGCATTAAATATAAAGCTGCAATTTGAACACATTGCTCAGTATGCAGCATTAGGTGAGTACTTTGTAAATGGGTGTCGTTATATAGAAATAGCGCTACCACTGACGCATTTACCAACCGGCTATTATGATGCGTTATTAACGATGGGTGAGCAATCAGCGAAAACACAAATTTGGTCGACCCCTGAACAAGCCTACCAAATAGCGGATAAAAAACGCTTTGGCTTATCAATTCAGTTATATACATTAAAAAATAAAGCCGGGCTCGGGATTGGCGATTTTAGTGATTTACTTGAGTTGGCAACCTTATGTGCAAAGCAAAATATGGACTATATTTTACTTAACCCATTGCACTTATTGTTTGCAGATAACCCTGAGTGCGCCAGCCCCTACAACCCAAACAATCGTGCCTTACTCAATCCGCTATATATCGCAATTAATTTATCGCCAGACAGCTTTAACAATCCGGATTTAACTGAGTTGTTATCTGCTAATACCTCAAGTAAATACAGCGACCAAGATGTAGCCTTTATTGATTATAAAACGGTTACTGAGTGTAAATATGCTGCTTTTAAGCTGCTTTTTAAGCATTTTCAACAACAGGGCAGTCAAGCACGGCAAAACGAATTTAGTGCGTTTTGTAAACAGTACAGTGATGTACTTGCTATGTTAGAAACTACAGAGCCCACATTTGAATATTACCTCCAATGGCAAGCACACAGCCAACTTACTCAATGCCAACAGCATTGTATTGAGCAAGGGATGGCGATTGGTTTAATTAATGATTTAGCGGTGGGCTGTGCTAATGAGGGCACTGAATTTAAATATCAGCAGGGATTATTTAGTCAAGATGCAACCCTTGGTGCACCACCAGATCCTTGGGCACCTAACGGCCAAAATTGGGGGCTGCCAGCAATAAACCCGCAGCGCCTTGCTGACAATAACTATCAGTTTTATCGTTCACTCATACGCGCCAATATGGATGCAGTAGGCGGGTTACGAATCGACCATGTAATGGCGATTAGGCGTTTGTGGTGGTGTTTCATAAACAATAATACCCAAGATGGCTGTTATGTGTACTACCCATTTGAGCATTTATTAGCAATTTTAAAAATTGAATCTCATCTTAATCAGGCCATCGTAATAGGCGAAGATTTAGGGGTTGTACCACCTGAGGTAAAAGAGGCACTGGTTGATAGTGGCATTTTCTCAAACAGCTTATTTTATTTTGAAAAACAACAAAATGATGAATTTGTAAATAGCGATGACCTTAGCGATCAATGCTTGCTGATGATAGCCAATCATGATGTACCGCCATTTGTGGGCTGGTGGCAGCATAGCGATTTAAAAATTAAACAGCAGTATGGGCTGATTGATACTGATGAGTATCAGCAGTTAGTTCAGCAGAGAGAGCAAGAGCAACACCGGCTGTTACGCTTTTTAAATCCACAAAACACTTCCTTGTCACTTAACACGGATGCTTTTGACGTTTATAGCGCTTTGGCTGTATGTTTAGCTAAATCGCCGTCTCGTTTATTTGCATTACAGCTTGATGATTTAGACAAGCAACACTACCCAGTCAATATTCCTGGCACCGATAAAGAGTATCCTAATTGGCGACGGGTACTCACACATACGTGCGACGATATTTTTAAAGATAATGCTGCTCTTTTGGCTGCAATACATTCAATAAGGAATGCGTAAATGGGCAGTACTAAAAATAGGGTATCAACGCAATTAGTTGATTATGACGCACAGGTAAACGCATTAACTGCAGGGCGATTTAAAGACCCGTTTAGTTTTTTAGGCGCGCACAACACCCAAAGTGGCACTGAAATACGCGTGCATTTGCCAGCGGCATTACGCGTCGAACTGTTAATTGATGGTCAAGTTATTAGCGCGTTACGCTATAAACACAGTGATTTATTTATCGCTGAGTTATCAAGCATGCCTAGCAGTGTTTACCAATGCCAGGTTAGTTATGAAAATAGCGATGTTACATTTTACGATGAATACAGCTTCAGCAGTACATTGGATGAACAGGCTATGTACTTGTTTAACGAAGGTAGCCTTGAGCATGCTTATACTCACCTAGGTGCGCAATTTACCACACAACAAGGGGTAGATGGTGTTCGTTTTTGTGTGTGGGCGCCTAATGCCGCCAGTGTATCGGTTATTGGTGAGTTTAATTTTTGGCAAGCGAATCGCCATTTTATGCGATTTCATCCGGCAAGTGGGGTATGGGAATTATTTATTCCGGGTTTAAGTGCAGACATGTGCTATAAATTTGCTATTACTACGCTCAGTGGCGAAGTTTTAGATAAAGCCGATCCTTTTGCATTTAAAATGCAGCAAGCACCGGGCACTGCCAGTATATTACAGTACAAACCAGCGCCTATTTTGCTAAGTGAACAAGCGATTATAAATCGCCAAAAGCGTAATCATATTGATGCCGCTATTAGTATTTATGAAGTGCACTTAGGCTCTTGGCAACGCGCTGAGCATAACCGTTACTTAAGCTACACCGAGCTTGCAGATAAGCTTGTAGGCTACGTGATTGAAATGGGGTTCACGCATTTACAACTTATGCCGATCAGTGAATACCCGTTTGATGGCTCTTGGGGTTATCAGCCAGTAGGGCTGTTTGCACCTACGAGCCGCTTTGGTGATTACAACAGCTTTAAATACTTAGTTGAGCAATGTCATAAAGCTAACATAGGCATATTACTTGATTGGGTTCCTGGGCACTTTCCAAGCGACCCACATGGCTTACATTGCTTTGATGGCACCCATTTATACGAACACGCTGATATGCGCCAAGGGTTTCATCCTGATTGGAACACCTATATTTATAATTATGACCGCCCTGAAGTAAAAAGCTTTTTAATTTCTAATGCGATGTATTGGCTTAGCCAATTTGGCATAGACGGACTGCGTGTAGATGCGGTGGCGTCAATGCTTTACCTTGATTACAGTCGTAAAGAAGGACAGTGGGTAGCTAATTGTTATGGCGGTCGAGAAAACTTAGGGGCAATAGAGTGCCTAAAACAAGTGAACTTACGCAGTTATAAAAATAACCCCGGCATTATGATGGTGGCTGAGGAGTCAACGGCTTGGCCTGGGGTCACGCAAAGTGTTGAACACAATGGCTTAGGTTTTGGTTATAAATGGAATATGGGCTGGATGAATGACAGCTTAGATTATATGCAACAAGATCCGTTATTTAGAAAATATCACCATCATAAAATGACATTTTCTATGGTGTATGCATTTAGTGAAAATTACATTTTACCGCTCAGTCATGATGAAGTGGTGCATGGCAAGGGATCACTACTAAACAAAATGCCCGGTGACGATTGGCAGCAGTTTGCAAACTTACGTGCTTATTATGCGTTTATGTGGGCACACCCAGGTAAAAAATTACTGTTTATGGGCGCCGAAATAGCACAGCGTAAAGAGTGGGATCATGACCATTCACTAGACTGGCACTTGCTTGAGCATCAAAGCCATCAAGGGATTCAGCATACGGTTAAACGCCTTAATCAAGTGTATCAAGCGCATCCATCTTTATATGAGCTCGATAGCTGTGCAACGGGCTTTTCATGGATAGATAATAATAACAGCCAGCAGAGTATGTTTAGTTTTATTCGTTATGCTAAAAATGCTGACCACTTTATGGTTATTGTCGCTAACTTTACACCAACGGCTTATCAACACTACACCTTAGGTGTGCCAGCGAAGGGCACATATAAAGTGGTATTAAATACCGATGAAGTTTGCTTTTTTGGCTCAGGTTATCGTGTCACAGAGGATAAAAACCAGCTTATCCATTCAGTCGTTCAGCCAAGTCATGGGTTTGATCACAGTATTACAGTTAATATTGGTGGCTTAACCACACTTTACTTAGAAAAGGTGAATGATGAGTAATTGCTTTGAGGTTACTCAGGGTGCGCCTTTGCCACTGGGTTCGAGTGTACAAAACCAAGGCGTTAACTTTGCCTTGTATGCCCCTAATGCAAGCCAAGCTTTTGTGTGCTTATTTGATAAAAGTGGTCATACAGAAATATTAAAAATAGCCATGAATATTAATGAAGGCGGCGTATGGAGCATTCACATAGCCCCATTAAGCACAGGCGCATTGTATGGCTTTAGGGTTGATGGCGAATACTGCCCAGAAAAAGGCATGTTGTTTAATGAGCATAAATTACTGATTGATCCGTATGCAAAAGACTTGTTTAACGAATTTACTTGGAGCGAACGTCATTACGGGCAAATGCCCATTGGCACTAAAAGCGTGGTTAATAATGCGATAGATATGCCTAAATCAAAAGTGACTGCGCCGGTTGCTTATTCAAATAATAAGCCAAAGCATAGTTGGGCCAATACCGTTATTTATGAGTGCCATGTTAAAGGTGCTACCTGTCGCCATCCTGATATCCCTAAAGCGCTACAAGGGACATTTTTAGGTTTGAGTCATCCCAGTTTTATTGAGCATTTAAAAAGTTTAGGGGTAACGGCTATTGAGCTTTTGCCTGTGCATGCTTTTATAAGCGAACAGTTTTTAACCGCTAAAGGACTGCAAAATTACTGGGGCTATAATAGTCTTAATTTTTTTACTCCTCATAAAGACTATTTGGTTAATGACGATATAAACGAATTTAAACAAATGGTGAGTGAGTTACATCGCGCCAATATTGAAGTTATTTTGGATGTGGTATACAACCACACCGCAGAGGGAGGAAATGATGGCCCTATTTTATCTCTGCGAGGGCTCGACAACCTGACATATTATCGCACCATTGAGGGGCAACCCAATGTTTATATTAATGATACAGGGTGTGGCAATACGTTAAATATCGATCACCCTAAAACCTTACAATTGGTACTCGACAGCTTACGTTACTGGGTTGAAGTTATGGGCGTTGATGGCTTTCGATTTGATTTAGCCACCATTTTAGCGCGTTCAAATACGGGCTTTAGTGCGTCTCACACCTTTTTACAAGCAATTGCCCAAGATCCTCTGTTAAATAAAGTTAAACTGATCAGTGAGCCGTGGGATATAGGCCCTGGTGGTTATCAGCTTGGTGCATTTCCTTCACCTTGGCGAGAGTGGAACGATCAATATCGTGATGTGATTAAACGCTTTTGGCAAAGTGAAAAAGGCATTATTAGTGATGTGGCAAAGCGTTTACATGGCTCGTTTGATATTTTTGAACACAGTAACCGAGGCCCGCTAAATAGCATTAACTTTATTACCAGCCATGATGGGTTTACGTTAGCCGACTTAGTCAGTTATGAGCAAAAACATAACCAGGCCAATGGTGAAAACAACCAAGATGGCCATAGCGCTAATTATTCGTTTAACTGCGGGGTTGAGGGATTTACCAGCGACCCAGAAGTAATGAGTTTGCGCTTACAACAACAAAAAAACTTTCTACTCACCTTATTACTCTCCAAAGGCGTGCCAATGATAGCTGCTGGCAGTGAGATGGCGCACTCGCAAGGCGGTAATAATAACGCTTATTGTCAAAATAATCGCACCAGCTGGCTTGCCTGGAAAGACTCACAACTGAATCATTTATTGATTCAGTTTATTGATGATGCGCTAAAAATCAGGCGTGGTCACAGTGCATTTAAACACAGTGTGTTTTTGGATGATATTGATGAGCGCTTCACCGTTAAGTGGTTTACCGAGCAAGGTAAAAAAATGGATGAAACACATTGGCATGAAGATATACGGCAATTTTTAATGTATAGCTTACTTGATAAGCAAAATAAGCATGCGTTATTAATTATTCTTAATGCTAGTAAACAGCCTGTGGTCTGCCAATTACCACAATCGCCCATTATCGCGCCATGGACGTTAGTATTATCAAGTGTAAATAACGCATCATCTGTTATTCAAGAAGATGCAACCGTAAATATTTCAGCACAAAGTAGTTGGGTTTTTAGTGCCAATTTAGAAGGCGATGATTATGACTAAGCAAGACGAGCAAGTGTGTGTAGTAAAAGGCTGGCAAGCAGGCCCAGTGATTGACGAAAGTACTTTAAGTGATGATTTAACACGACACTTTTATTACACCTTAGGGCGTGATGTGGTGGGCGAGTCACAGCTGTATTTGTATCATGCATTAGCACTGACGATCAGAGACCGGTTAGTGGCACGCTGTAGGGAAACCAATCAACAAATAAAACAACAAAAACGCCGTAAAACAGCCTATTTATCGTTAGAGTTTTTAATGGGCAGAGCGCTGGGTAATGCAGTATTAAATTTAGATTTAGAATCACAAGTTACAAAGGCACTACAAGCTTACTGTACTGAGCTTGAAAGTGTGGAACAAGCTGAGCATGATGCCGGTTTAGGCAATGGCGGCTTAGGGCGACTAGCGGCTTGTTTTTTAGATAGCTGTGCCAGTTTAGCGCTGCCAGTGGTCGGTTACGGTATTCGTTATGAATATGGCATGTTTAATCAGTCAATAAAAGAGGGTAATCAGGTTGAGCAACCAGATAACTGGTTACGAGAAGGTCATCCTTGGGAATTGAGCGCACCGGAGCAAGCTAAACGGGTTAAGTTTTCTGGTTATGTACAAAGCTACACCGATAAATTTGGCCGTGAGCATCGCCAATGGATCAGTTCTCAAGATGTATTAGCAGTGCCTTATGATGTACCTATTCCGGGCTATAAAAATAATATTGTTAATACCCTTAGACTTTGGAAGTCTGAAGCAACGGACGAATTTAATTTAACAGAATTTAATGCCGGAAGTTATTCTGAAGCGGTAGCACAAAAAAATCTCGCTGAGCAAATAACCATGGTGTTGTACCCTAACGACAGCAGTGAAAATGGTAAAGAGCTGAGATTACGTCAACAATACTTTTTATCATCGGCAAGTATTCAAGATGTACTTACACAATGGATTGAACAATACGGTAATGATTTTACTGAATTTGCTCAGCATCATGTGTTTCAGCTTAACGATACCCACCCAAGTATTGCGGTTGCCGAGCTGATGCGAATTTTAGTTGATGACCATGAACTGGATTGGGATCAGGCATGGAATATCACCACCAAAACGATGGCTTACACAAATCATACCTTACTACCAGAGGCATTAGAGAAGTGGTCGGTATCGTTATTTGCTAAATTATTACCGCGTATTTTAGAGATTATTTATGAAATTAATGCCCGCTTTTTAGCCGAGGTGGCCATGCATTGGCCAGGTGATGTGCAAAAACAACGGGATTTATCATTAATTGAAGAAGGGGGCGAGCCGCAAATACGTATGGCCTTTTTAGCCATTGTCGGCAGCTATTCTGTTAATGGTGTGGCAGCACTACACACGCAGTTATTAACCGCGGGTTTGTTTAAAGATTTTTATGCGCTATGGCCTGATAAATTTAACAACAAAACCAATGGTGTTACTCCACGGCGCTGGCTTGCATACTGCAATCCGAGTTTAAGCCAGATCATTAGCGAAAAAATAGGCAAAGACTGGATAGGTGATTTTGCACAAATTAGCCAATTACGTCGTTACTACGATGACCCGCAGTTTCATATAAAGTGGCAGCAAGCAAAACAACAAAACAAACAACGCTTAGTTGATTTAGTTAAACAAAGATGTGGCGTAGAGTTTGATATTAACATGCTGTTTGATGTGCAGGTAAAACGTATTCACGAATATAAACGCCAGTTACTTAATATTTTACACGTTATTCATTTATATGACCGCATACGCCGTGGCGACACACAAGGCATGGTGCCTCGTTGCGTTTTATTAGGCGGTAAAGCAGCACCGGGTTACATGATGGCTAAAAAAATCATTAAACTCATTAATAATGTTGCTGAGGTGATCAATAAAGACCCACAGGTATCTGCTTTTCTAAGAGTCGCGTTTTTACCTAATTATAATGTAACCGCCATGGAAACCATTTGCCCTGCAACGGACTTATCGGAGCAAGTATCAACCGCGGGCAAAGAGGCCTCAGGTACCGGCAACATGAAGTTTATGATGAATGGCGCGCTAACAATAGGCACCCTTGATGGCGCTAATATTGAAATACGTGACGCTGTTGGGGCTGAGAACTTCTTCTTATTTGGCGCACAAGCTGAGCACATTGACGACATAAAAGCGCATTATAACCCCAGTGAAATAATTGCGAATAATCCTGATTTGAATAGTGTGATGCACTTACTCGAAAGTGGCCATTTCAATCTATTTGAACCTGGCTTATTTGACGATGTGATTAATGGCATTAAAAGTAACAACGATCCTTGGTTAACCGCCCATGACTTTGCCAGCTATATAGCTGCGCAACGTGATGTTGATAAAGCCTATGCAGATCAAACCTACTGGACTCAAATGAGTATTTTAAATACTGCCGCCAGTGGCTCATTTTCTAGTGACAGAACAATTAGTCAATATTGTGATGATATATGGCATTTAACTCCACTAGATACCACACATCAAAAAGTAAAAACAAACACTGACACTAACAGCTGACACTAAACGGAGAGAGTAATATGCCCAGTTATGCAAATCGTTATATAAGTAATTTAACCAGAGAAACCTACGCTTTAATTCTTGCCGGAGGTCGCGGTTCTCGCTTGCATGAGCTAACCGACTGGCGTGCTAAACCCGCCGTTTATTTTGGTGGTAAACATCGTATTATTGATTTTCCACTATCAAATTGCATTAACTCAGGTGTAAGACGTGTCGGAATTGCAACGCAATATAAATCACACTCACTTATTCGCCATGTAAATCGAGCGTGGGGGCATTTTAAAAAGGAATTAGGTGAGTCAGTTGAAATATTACCTGCGTCACAGCGCCATGGTGATGAATGGTATTGCGGTACTGCCGATGCGGTATTTCAAAATATGGATATTATTCGCCATGAGTTACCTAAATATGTGATGATTTTATCTGGCGACCATGTGTATCGTATGGATTATGGCGGGCTGTTGGCAAAGCATGTAGAAAATGGCGCCGACATGACGGTATGCTGTTTAGAAGTACCGGTTGAAGAAGCTGCGGGTACCTTTGGTGTGATGACGGTTGATGAAGAAAGTCGTGTACGTCGCTTTGACGAAAAACCTGCCGAGCCCAGCTCAGTGCCTGGTAAACCAGGCACCTGTTTAGCATCAATGGGAAATTATGTATTTAATACTGAGTTTTTATTTGAGCAGCTACAAAAAGATGCGCAAACAGAGGGCTCAGGGCGTGATTTTGGCCATGATATAATTCCGGCTATTATTGAAGAGCATAATGTGTTTGCCTACCCGTTTAGAGATCCCGCACAAGTAGGACAACCCTATTGGCGCGATGTGGGAACTCTAGATTCGTTTTGGGAAGCAAATATGGAACTGGTTATGCCGGAGCCTCAACTGGATTTGTACGATCCTACTTGGCCAATATGGACTTACCAAGAGCAACTTCCTCCTGCCAAATTTATTTTTGATGATGATGATCGCCGAGGGATGGCGGTTGACTCAACGGTGTCGGGTGGGTGCATTGTTTCCGGCTCTTTAGTGAGAAAATCATTATTATTTTCTAATGTACATATTCGTTCATATTGTACCATTGAGGAGTCGGTCATTTTGCCCGGTGCGATTGTAAATCGAGGGTGTAAAATTAAGCGAGCAATTATAGATAGAAGCTGTGAGATCCCACCTGGATTAGAGATTGGTTTTGATCGTAAAACCGATGAAGCCAATGGATTTCGGGTATCAAAAAAAGGGATTGTATTGGTCACCCGCGATATGCTGATGAAGTTAGACAATAAGTCACATCGTTAATAAATAATAATTAAAAGAGCAAGGCGAAAGCCTTGCAGCAAACTATAAGAGTAAATTAATGCATGTATTAATGGTTGCTGCAGAGAATGATGCGTTACCTAATGCCAAAGTTGGTGGTGTTGCTGATGTTATTCGTGATGTACCAAAGGCGTTAGTGGCGCAGGGGCTGACGGTAGATGTGGTTATTCCTGATTATGGTTTTGAACTAGGTGAGCGCTGTTTTATTGGTGAAGTGAGTGTGGCATTTAAGTCAGAGACCCACGTTTTATCTTTGTTTGAAATTCCACAGAATCAAAAAGGAGTGAGGCAAATAGTTATAAGTCATCCTCTTTTTAGTCAATCATTGAGTGTGTATTGTAACGACAACGATAATGGACCATTTGCTACCGATGCAACCAAGTTTGCACTGTTTAATGCCGCTATTTGTGAAGCCCTGATACAGGGCGTATTAACACAACCCAACACATTACATTTGCATGATTGGCACAGTGCCTGTGTGGCCGTGTTACTTAAATTTAACCCTCGTTATGGCAAGCTTGCTAAGCTGCGCTTGGTATATACGGTGCACAATTTAGCTTTGCAGGGAATTCGTCCTTTTAAAGGAGATGATTCCAGCTTAGAAGCATGGTTTCCCTCGTTAAGTTACGACGGGCAACGATTATGTGACCCTCGTTATCCGCATTGCTTTAACCCTATGCGCAGTGCCATTAATTTAGCCGACAAAGTACATGTGGTTTCACCGAGTTATAGCCAAGAAGTGCAAATAGCAAGTAATGACGCCCACGGATTCTTTGGTGGCGAAGGACTTGAACGAGATTTACAACAAGCGGCTGAGCAAGGCAAATTAATTGGCATACTCAACGGCTGTGATTACGCAATTCAAGACGAACATGAAGCAACCTATAGTCAGCTATTAGAGCAAATAGAATCGACTTTGTTTAGTTGGATGGCAAAAAGCGCGCAATTACACAGCAGCCACTACATCGCCCATCAGCGTGTTTTACAATTTATGGCGTGTGATAAGCAAGGGCCACTTGTAACAAGTGTAGGGCGGCTCACTGAGCAAAAAGTATTGTTACTTTGCCAGCAACAAAGCAAAGACCTGACTATTGATTCAGTGTGTCAGATCATTAATCAATTTAAGGGGCGTTTACTTGTGCTGGGCTCAGGTGATAGTAAACTTGAACACCTTTTTACCTGCGCCATGGCACGTAATAACAACTTTTTGTTTTTAAAAGGTTATGGGCAAGGTGTTGGCGATTTAATGTATCAATTAGGTGATTTATTTTTAATGCCGAGTTCTTTTGAGCCCTGTGGGATTAGCCAGATGCTCGCAATGCGAGCCGGCCAACCTTGCTTAGTGCACAGTGTCGGAGGTTTAAAAGATACCGTAGAGCATAATGTCAGTGGATTTTGTTTTAACGGCGATACACTAAGTACACAAGCTGATGCACTCTTGCAGAGTTTAACTGAGGCACTTAGCCTATATCAAACAAACCCTAAGCAATGGCAAGCAATAAAAAGGCGAGCTGCTGATGCACGATTTAGTTGGGATAGTGTGGTAACTGATTATATAACATACTTATATTAAAAAATTTTATAAAGTTCAGTGACATCCGTTCTTATTTACGCTTTAATTACTTAGTCTGGTGGAAATAATATAAAGTAGGTAATGTGTCTGTATTTGTGGCAAGGCAAGCAATACTAAATCGAAATCAAAATGTAGTTGCTTATGAACTGCTGTTTCGCGATAGTCCTGAAAATTGCTTTCCTGGTGTATCTGATGGTCAAGCAACGGCGAGGCTTATCATGGAAAACCAGCTTAACCTAGGTACTCGTCACATTACCTCGGGTAAAAAAGCATTGATCAATATTGGCCCTGAGTCGTTAAAACTTGATTTGTGTGATTTTTTACCTTGTAAAGATGTTGTCATTGAATTACTTGAAACCATAGAGCCCACCGACGATACCTACGAGCTATGTCGCAAACTATTTCACAGTAACTACAAATTAGCCCTGGATGATTTTGTTTATACGCCGCAGTGGGAGCGCTTTTTAAAGCTGGTCAACTTAATTAAATTTGATATTCGCCTTACTCCACTTGCTGAAATTCCGCTGGTGGTTAATAAGCTTAAAAAGTACAAAAATATTAAACTACTAGCCGAAAAAATAGAAACCGATGAAGAATATAAATTGGCCCGTAAAATGGGCTTTGATTATTTTCAAGGTTATTATTTTGCGCGCCCAGTGATGATAGAACAAAAAGATATTCACTATAATTACGGCCTAGTGATCGCCATTTACTCAGAAGTAATGAAGCCAGATCCTGATGTTAAAGTGATCACCGGTTTATTTGAGCTTGATGCGGCATTGGCCTACAAGTTACTGCGTTTATTAAATAGCGGTGTGTTTCCGCTACAAAGCCAAATTTCGTCGTTAAAACAAGCGTTAGTTTACCTCGGCCAAGCACGTTTAAAAAAGTTTGTTAGTTTAATTGTCACTGCCCATACAGCACGCTCTAAGCCTATAGAGCTCATGCAGATGTGCGTTATTCGCGCACGGTTTTGTGAATTAATAGCCGCTAAAGTTGCTAAGCAGGTTCAAGGTGAAGCATTCTTAACGGGGCTTTTTTCACTGCTCGATGCTATTTTAGACAAGCCAATGGACTTGCTGGTTGATAAACTTCCATTCCCGGAAGATATAAAAGCAGCGTTAACTGGTGAAAAAAATAACTTATATTATATCCTTGAAACAGTAAAAGCCTACGAAACAGGAAGCTGGTGGGCGCTTGAGAATGCAGTATTACTGATTAATTTAGACAGTGCTTTTTTACCAAAATTATACAAACAAGCGGTACAATGGGCCGATAGCTATAAAGATAATATTTAGGGAATTCATGCTTTGCGCAATTATAATATGGACTTTATAAGGGGCATAGCCGTACTTGGTCTGGTATTTATTAACTGTTTTTCCTTCGCTATTTTCGAGCTTAATTATACGCCACTCACAACACCACCACCTAGCGATCAGTTTCTAAACATACTAAGCCTTATATTTGTTGAAGGTCGGTTTCGCACTTTATTCACTTTACTGTTTGGTGTGGGTCTTTATATTCAGTATCAGCGATACCAATGCACTGAGCCACTAAAAAAACGATTATATTGGCTGATTGTGTTTGGCTTAATACATGGTTTTTTATTGTGGGCGGGCGACATTTTGTTTTTATATGGGGTGTCAGGTTTATTTATATTGCGCTATTTAGATTGCACTAATGAAGAACTTAAAAACAAAGCGGCGCTTTTTACTTTTATTTCTTTAATGACCATTGCCATATTTATGTTAGGGCTTAATGAGGCGCCCTTATACAGAGACTCCCCCGAGTACTACGAAATATACACTAGTTACTACCAAAGCATCGGTGCTCACTTTAGCCAAAATATAGCAATGAGCGCCTATATGTTGCTGGCTGTGCCAATTTTATTGTTGTGGGCTAGTGCTGGGTTTATGCTAATTGGTATTTTGGCTTACAAATACGGTGTGTTTAGTAAAGGGCTTAGTAAGGCGCTGCTTATTAAGCTTATTATATTAAGTGCGTTATTTATTAGCTTAAGGTTAATGTTAGTGCCATACAATCAAGGTATTGGTTATGCCTTACAAGAGCCTGTTAATGAACTTGCTGCCTTATGTGTTGCACTGCTTTATATTCATTTAATCGTTAAACTTTGTGACAACAGCGCCCACATAGGGGGGCTTATCCAACAAGTTGGACGCTTAGCGTTTACTTTATACATAAGCCAAACCATTATGCAGTTATTATTGTTTAAAGTGTTTTTTCCGCAGTGGACGCTTAGTTTTAATCGACTCGATTATTGGCTGCTAGCCATTAGCTTAGTGATTGTACAGCTTATATTTACAGCTATTTATTACCGGTATTTTAAGCAAGGCCCGCTTGAATACCTATGGCGTAAATTAGCGAAAATTAACCGCGAAAAAATAGCTTGAGTAGTTTAAACTATGCGCCTTTATATTTAAGAAGATTTGCCAGATGACAGACTTGAAGCGTTTAAATAAATTTATTAGTGAAACCGGGTTTTGCTCTCGCCGCGAAGCCGATAAATATATTGAGCAAGGTCGTGTTACCGTTAATGGCGAATTACCAGAAATGGGTGTTAAAGTTGCCCAATCAGATGTAGTTTTGGTTGATGGTAAACCATTAAAAGCACCACCTAAACGTGTGTATATTGCTTATCATAAGCCTGTGGGTATTACCTGTACCACAGAGCGTAAAATTCAAAGTAATATAGTTAAAGCTGTTAATTATCCTGAACGTATATTTCCGATCGGTCGTTTAGACAGACCCTCAGAAGGGCTGATTTTTTTAACCAATGAAGGCGATATCGTTAATAAAATTTTGCGAGCTGGCAATAACCACGAAAAAGAATATGTGGTAACTGTAGACAAACCACTTAATCGTCAGTTTGTAAATAAAATGGCGAACGGTATTCCTATTTTAGATACCGTGACTAAAAAGTGTAAAGTTACTCAGACCGGTGCGCAGCAATTTAGCATTATTTTAACCCAAGGCTTAAACCGTCAAATTCGCCGTATGTGTGAATACTTAGGTTACGAAGTAGTTACACTAAAACGTGTGCGTATTATGAACGTAACCCTCAAAGGCTTAAAAGTAGGGCAGTGGCGACATTTAAGCGACGCTGAAATGGCGGTCATTAACGACTCAATTGCTGATTCAGGTAAAACGCAAGAACACTCACTTTATGATGATACTGAACAGCGCAATTACACTGAACAAGCTAAAAATAGTGGCGCTAAATCTGCTCATAAGCGTGATTTTCAGGGCGGGAAACTACGTCGTGAAAATAATGACGAGCAACAAAAGCACGCTAAAAAAAGTAGTCGAAATACACCTTATCAAAAACGCTCTACTACCTATGTAGGTAAATCAAATACTCACAAAGCAAATACTGCCACAGGAAACAAAACCCGCAGCAGTGGCACGTTAAGCTTAAAAAAGTAATTAAGCTAGTGTAAAAAAGCAAATAAAAACGCAGCCTTAGCTGCGTTTTTTGTTAGCCTACTGTTTGGGGTAATCAATCCTAAATACCACAGTGTATAAAACCGGCACTACAATTAGCGTCAGTATGGTGGCAAACCCTAAGCCAAACATAATGGTGACCGCCATCGACTGAAAAAATACGTCGAATAATAACGGGATCATGCCAAGTATTGTTGTGATAGCCGCCATTGCTACAGGGCGCACACGGCTTACGCCTGAGTCAAACACTGCTTGATATGGCGATTTACCTTCACTCAGTTCTAAGTTTATTTGATCAACCAGTACAATGCCGTTTTTAATTAGCATGCCGCTTAAGCTTAATAAGCCCAGTAGCGCCATAAAGCTAAACGGCGCATTCATCACTAATAAGCCTGCACTAACACCAATAATAGCCAGCGGTACAGTTGCCCAAATAACCAAAGGTTTTTTCACTGAGTTAAACAGTAATACTGTTACTGCAAACATTGCTAAATAGCCCAGTGGTAACGAGCCAAAAATAGCCTTTTTCGCTTTGCTTGATGATTCGAACTCGCCGCCCCATTGCATTTCATAGCCACGGGGTAAATCAATTGCTTCAACCTCAGCGCGAACCCGAGCAAATAATTTTGCAGGCGTTTCATCACCCAAAACATCATGATCTGCCATCACAGTAATGGTGCGTTTACGATCGCGACGCATAATTAAGCTGTCTTCCCACTCAACAATAAATTCATCAACCACTTGGGTAACCGGCACAAACACGCGTAAAACAGGGCTATAAATTTGTAAATCGTGAACACTGTCTACATTTAAACGCTCGCTTGCCGGTGAACGGGCAATAATAGGCAATAATTGCGTACCATCACGATACACACCCACTTGCTTACCCGACAGGCTCGTTAACAGAACTTGGTCAAGATCAAATTTGGTGATCCCTAAACGGCGCGCTTTTTGTTCATTAAATTGCGGACGAATCATTTTAGTGCGTGCACGCCAATCATCTCGAACGTTAAAGGCACCGTCGTCTTTGGCGATGATCTCTTTAGCCTGTGATGAAAGCTGTCTTAAAACAACCGGATCGGGGCCTGAGAACCGCGCTTCTATTTTGGCATCAGTTGAGGGGCCAATCTCCATTGGTTTTACTTTTAACTTTGCTGACAGTGGATGTTGCTTTGCGTAATCGCGCACTTTTTGCATGACTTTTGCGACGGCTTCACGATTGGTGACACGAATAATTAACTGCCCATAAGCAGGGTAAGATTTTTCAGGCGCGTAGGTCAGCATAAAACGCGGCGCACCTTGGCCAACCGTACTGGTGATTTCTGTGACCAGTTCATTCTTTTGTAAATAAGCTTCTAGCTGCTTAATGCCCTCAAGGGTTGCGCGAATATCAGCGCCTTGATCTTGCCAGTAATCAACATAAAACATCGGGGTATTCGAGGCTGGAAAAAATGATTGCTTTACTGCACCAAACCCCACTACAGCGCTGCATAAAAGAGCAACCATAAGGACTAAGGTTGTTTTTCTAAAGCGCATAGCTAAATTTAATATCGCTTTATAACCATTGAATATGATGCCTTGGTAAGGGTCTTCATGCTCTTGATTATGTTCGTGTTTAAATTCGGTTTCTTTAAACATCAAGTGGGCAAAAAACGGCGTGAGCGTAATTGCGGTGATCCAGCTCAAGAGCAAAGAAATAAACAGCACCCAAAATAAGCTACCAGCAAATTCACCACTGGCATCTGAGCTTAAACCAATCGGTGCGAAAGCGGTTATGGCAATAACTGTTGCGCCAAGTAGTGGCCACTTAGTTTGATCGACAATATTAACTGCCGCTTTAAGCTTTGTTTGTCCGCGCTTGAGGTTGATGAGAATACCTTCGGTCACAACAATGGCGTTATCGACCAGCATACCTAGTGCAATAATTAGCGCACCTAATGATATACGTTGTAAGTCAATCGCAAACAGCTTCATAAATATAAAGGTGCCTAATACGGTCAGTAATAATATACCGCCGATTAAAACCCCACTTTTAAAGCCCATAAAAATAAGTAGTACTACAATAACTATTGCAATGGCCTCTATTAAACTAACAATAAAGCCATCTACCGACTGCTCTACTTCTTTAGGTTGGTTATACACTGAGCTAATATCAATACCATGCGGGCGTTGATACTCAAGAGATGCTAAATGCTCATCTATGTGTTTACCCACATCAACAACATTAACCCCAGACATAAACGACACACCAATAAGCAGAGCCTGTTGTTGATTGTAATGAATCACATTGGTCGGTACTTCAGCATATTCACGGTAAACCTTTGCAACATCGCCTAGATAAATGAGTTCGCTGGCACCTGATTTTGAAATTAATAAGGTTTCAAGTTCTTTTACATCTTTAAATTCACCAGTAGGGTGCAAGCGAATAGACTCATCACCCACGCGAATACGTCCAGCGTTAGATACGGTGTTTTGTGATTGCAGTAAATCATAAATATGACTAGGCGCAATACCGAGTTGGGCAAGCTTTTGCGTCGATACCTCAACCATTACTTGTGGCTGCTGTTGTCCCGCAATTGTAACTTTACTCACTCCTTTGACTAAAACAAGTTCTCGTTTTAAATAATCAACATAGTCTTTTAATTCATCATACGAGTAGCCATCGCCCGTGACGGCAAACATAACGCCGTAAACATCGGCAAAATCATCAATCACATTACTAGGGTAAACACCACTTGGCAGCGACGGGCTAAGGTCGTTAATTTTACGACGCATTTCATCCCATATTTGTCTAAGCTCTTGTTTACGATAGGTGCTTTTCATTTCTACGGTAATTTGTGATTTACCATTGGATGAAATAGAGGTGACATAATCAACATAAGGGAGCTGTTGAATGGCATTTTCAATCGGAAATGTGACTTCTTCTTCTACTTGCTGTGGAGAGGCGCCCGGGTATAAAGTGATCACCATAGCTTTTTTTAAAGTGAATTCAGGGTCTTCCAGCTGGCCTAAATCAAAATAAGATACACTGCCGCCAATTAACAGCAACAGCGTAAACATCCAGCTAATGACTTTTTTCTCAATAGATAGTTGCGCAAAGCCCATAATTATAAGCCTCGCTCTTTATTCCAAGGGCGAACAGACATGCCCTCTTGTAAAGAGTGAACACCAGCAGAGACAATTTGTTGGCCTTCTTTTACGCCGCTAAGAACTTCAATAGTGTCGTGATGCAATTGGCCCACTTGTACTGCTTGTTTATGCACAGTGCCAGTTTGCTGATTAAAAACCCACACATAGGCATTATCGCTTAGGCTTTTATTAGGATCTGAAAATACCGACTCAATAGGTAAAATAGTGTAGGGGATTTGTGAGCGTGTAACTTTGCTCAAATCTATCATCACTTGTCCCGACATACCCGCAAGTAAGTTAAAATCTTCTGGCACCGGTAATGAAAACACCACTTTATAGGTGAGTGTTGCAGGATCGGCTTGGGTATCCCATTCTTTAAGCGTGAGTTTGTATTGCTTGTCGTGATAGCCATCAAATTCAACCATAGGTTGATATTGGGTATCTTTTTGAATACGTGCCACGATTTTTTCAGGAACCTGTATTGCTACATCCATAAAATCGCGGGTTTCTAAGCGCAAAACATTTTGTTTTGCTTGAATACTTTCAAAGTTTTTTACAAACACTTTGGCTACTATGCCAGCAAAAGGAGCACGAAGTTCACTGTACTCTAAATTTGTTTCTGCAATTTTAAACGCTGACTCAGCGACTTGTTCATTGGCAACCGCTTGATCAAGCTCGGATTGACTGGTGATATTTTTATCAAATAGTTGTTTAATACGTTTTAGCTGCGACTTAGCCAGTTCATAGCGCGCTTTGCGCTCATTATATTGTAATTGAAAATCTTCAGGGTCTAATTTCGCCAATAGTTGCCCTTTTTTTACCTGCTCACCGGCTAATACAGGAAATTCAACTAACTCACCATTGACTCTAAAAGCCAGGTACGAGCCCTGGTTTGCAACGACTTCCGCAGGAAAACTGCGTATGTTTGTTTGCGAATCATGACCAATACTAAATAATTTAACAGGGCGAATCGGCTCTTCTTTAACTATTTTCTCGGGCTCCGAGCAGCCTATTAAACTTAGTAATGTCGCAGATAGTAAACATAAGCGAAACAGTGGCATGATATCTCCATGATAAAAAAAGGCTAAATAAGTCAGTGCAGCATACGCTGCAAACATATAAAATAAAATTCATTAAATTTTAGAAACTCAATAAGTTTTACTTATAATGTACTGGGCTGACTATGAAACTTAATCAATTACAAATTTTAGATGCTATTGTGCAAAGTGCGAGCTTAAGTGGCGCTGCATTAAAGCTACATAAAACTCAGCCTGCATTGACACTGGCGATTAAAAACTTAGAAGCGAAATTAGGTTTTGATCTACTCGACCGTTCTAAATACCGATTACAACTTACCGAAAAAGGACGTATTTTTCATCGTGAAGCTAAACAGCTTTTAAACGCGAATGAGCAGCTTACACAGCTTGCAACCGAGCTGGCGCTGGGGAATGAGGCGCAATATAGAGTTTGCTATGAGCAAATTTGTCATGTGCAAAGTTATAACGAGATCATAAGTAATACTTTTAAGCATTTTTCTAGTACAGAATTTCGTTTAACCAGTGGTAAACGGTTTGTATCTTTAGAGCAAGTTAATACCGGCCAAGCCGAGCTTGGGATTGGCCCATGGTTTGATTTATTTCATGCCACCGGCGATTTAGAAAGCTTACCGATAGGCAAGCTAGATATAGGTATTGTTGGCGCAAAAGGGATTTTACCTAAGCAGCTTACCTACGATGAGTTACAACTTTACCCGTGTTTAGCGATGTTTGAAAGTGGCTTGAGCATAGACAGCGACAGGTTGTCTTATTCTAAAGGGGCTGCGGTAATGAAAATAGATGACATATCTACCCTAAAGTCGTTTTTATTGTCAGGTGCAGGATGGGCAATGATGAGCTTAGGCCACTGTAAAAAAGAAATTACCGCGGGCTCATTACAGCAAATAATAGTAACAGACAGAGAGCATCAGTTTAGCGCGCAAATTCGTGCTTTTCGTCAACATGCTATGCACCATGGTCCTGTTGCCCGTAAAATTTGGCAGCAATTTGAATTACTCAGTCAGGAGTACTTAAACAATAATGGACGTTAATAAAGAAACGGTTATTTATACTATTATTGCGAGTATACCCTCAGGGTGTGTTGCCAGTTATGGCCAAGTAGCGGCGCTTGCAGGGTATCCTAATAATGCAAGGCTAGTTGGCCGATTATTAAAAGAGATGCCTAAAGATTCTACTATCCCATGGCATAGAGTGGTTAACAGCCAAGGTAAAATAGCGTTTGCACAGGGGAGTGCGCTGTATCAAACGCAACGAGAAAAGCTACTTTCTGAGGGTGTTACTTTTAAAAATCAACGAATCAATATGGCAAAACACCGCTGGCAATAAACTAATTATCCATTTTTTGTAAGTCAGTTAAAGCCCAAATTTCATCTGCGGTCCATTCGTCTAGCCAAATAGGAATATCTTCGGCTTTCATTGGCTTAGCAATACCATAGCCTTGTGCTAGATAACAGCCAAGTAGCATTAGTGTTGCTGCATGCTCAGGGGTCTCTACCCCTTCAGCTATAACGCTTCGTTTAAACGAATTAGCCAATGCAATAACGCCTTTTACAATTGCTAAATCGTTCGAGTCTTCAAGCATATCTCTAACAAAGCTTTGATCTATCTTTATTAAGCTTGCAGGTAAACGCCTTAAGTATGTGAGTGAGGAGTAACCCGTACCAAAGTCATCTAGTGAAAACTCAATGCCCAAAGCTTTACAATCTTGCATGGTTTTAGATACATGGGCCACATCTTTAAGTGCACTGGTTTCAAGTACTTCTAGCTCTAGGTTTCTAGCATCGACCTGTGGATGAGCCAATAGTAATTCAGTTAGCCGCGCTGTAAATTCAGGCTGCTGTAATTGAACTGCGGCAACATTAACGCTCACTTTTATGTTTAAACTAGGTGTTAAAATTTGCCATTGGTTAATTTGAGATAATGCAGCGTTAATAACCCATTCGCCAACGTCTATCATTAGCGCGTTGTTTTCAATTACCGGTAAAAATTCAATAGGGCTAAGCAGACCGCGCTCCGGATGTTGCAAGCGTATTAATGCCTCAACACCAATCATACTGCCCGTTCGCATATCTACTTTTGGTTGATAATAAAGTACAAACCAATTATTGGCTAAGGCTTCACGGATAAGTGTAATGCCGGTTTGCTGTAATTTAACTGTATCTCCTTGACTCGTATCGAATAAATGATAACGATTTTTGCCCATTTGTTTGGCAATATACATGGCTTGATCGGCATGGCGCATCAGTTGTTCAGCATCTAAATTATCTTCTGGGTATATTGTTACGCCAATACTGGCAGAGACATTCAAAACAATATCGTTAACAGTGACAGGTTTAGCTGCTGCGGCCAGAAGCCTCTCAAGTACGGGCACGCAATCGGCAACTGATCCTAAATTAGTCAATACAGCAACGAATTCATCGCCACCAATACGGGCCAAGCTATCACCTTCACGAAGTGCATCTTTTAAACGAATAGAAAGTGCAATTAATAATTTATCGCCAATATCATGGCCATGAGAGTCATTAACATGCTTAAATCCATCTAAATCAAGAAACACCACAGCCAGAGAATTGTTAAGGCGACGGCATTGCAACATGGTTTGACTGAGTCTATCGGCAAGCAATACGCGGTTTGGCAAGTTAGTTAATAAATCATAATGTGCAATACGACTAAGTTGCTCTTGTTGGCGTTTAGCTTGGGTGATATCGGTAAAAATTCCTAAGTAAAAAGTAACGTTGTTGTCGTCTTTTAAAACTGAAATATTGAGTAGCTCAGCATACAGTTCACCGTCTTTTTTGCAGTTCCATACTTCACCTTGCCAATGACCATATAGGCTGAGCTGTTTCCATATGTTTTTATAAAATGACTCAGTTTGTTTGCCCGAATTTAAAAATGATGGATTGCGACCTATAACTTCATCATGGCTATAACCGGTTATATGACAAAAGGCAGGATTGACATCAACAATAACTTTATCCGCATTTGTAATAATTATCCCTTCGTGGGTATCTCTAAAAACCCGAGAGGATAAATGTAGTTTTTCTTCAATTAATTTACGTTCAGTAATATCAACCGAGACACCCAACATGGTAATTGCGCTGCCAGAGCTGTCTCTAACAAGAGTCCCTTTAATATTAAACCAACGAACGTTACCCCGTTTAGTAATAATACGGTGATCAACATTATATTCTTTCGCCGCGTCAATACATTGATTTATATCGCTTACTATATTGGCGCGATCATCTGGGTGAATACTGGCTAGGTATTCATTTTTAGTCATTTCTAATTGTTTAACATTGCCGGTAATTAGTCTTATACCATGTTCAGAAAAGCGGATTATATTGGTTTTTATGTCCCATTCCCAAGTCGCAATTCCCCCCACTTTTTGGCTTAAAAGAAGTCGTCTTTCGGTATCAGTTAGTGCTTTAATGTTATTTTGTAATGCATGAGTACGTTGCTCTACTTTTTTTTCTAATTTTAGGTGGCTCGCTCTTAATCGGGTTATCAGATAAGATGAAAGTGTAGTTAAAAAAGTAAACGCAACCGCAATAGCAATACCAAGTAACAGCATACTATTGTCTTGCCAGCCCCTGATAGGGTAGGCTTTAAATACCCAAACGCCGTTTGGCACTTGTATGTTAAAGTCGACCGTATTTTTTGTTATTTGGTTGTCTGAGGTAGCAATGATTTGCACATCATTTGTATCGGGCATGACTTTTGAAAGCTCATAACCAATGCCTGCCTGTGGCAGTTGAGCTAAATTAACGCTTTGAAGAATATCAGGAAAACGAATAAGCGCAGTGGCAAATCCCCAAAACTGGTTTCCCTGTGGGGTATCTAGATACACAGGCAGCCTAGCCGCTGCACCCATACCACCTTGAAATAATTCAAAAGGGCCAGCAAGGGTTAATTTACCTGTTTTTTTGGCTAAAAATGCCTCTTGCGTTCGCAGTGGGTTCTCTAAAACATTATTACCGATAGCACTTTCATTGCCCTTAAGTGGAACAACGTGTGTAAGAATACCGTTTTTATGAAGTTGTAAGGCGTCAAGACCAGGATAAAGACTTAACATTTCAGAAGCGAGTTCTTCAAAGCCTTTAGTCTCGCCATTTTGAGTACGAATTAATGCCGCAATTGGGTAGGCTGCAGAAAGTGCTTGGTTAAGGTTATTTCTAATATGGTTAACGTAGCTACCCGCCACCTTTCTAATAGAGTTTTGCTTTTGCTGATAAATGTATTGATCAAGTAGGGATATTGAATACACAGATGCAAGCGTTGAGATTAACAATGTGATCAACACCAGTCTTGCTTTTATAAACAAGCTCAGTATCTGTGGTCGAGTATTAGATGGTGACAATGTAAATAACACCTAGCGTTGTTTAAGCTGCGTCCATTTAGATCAATGGCGTTTTAAGTTCCTGAAACAGTATAGCAAACAGTCCTCTAAAGCATTAGGGAGATTTAATTATACTTTAAAATAACCACCGTGATTTACTAAAGCTTGAGTAAAATAATAGGCTACATTGTGAGATTAGCTAGGAAGGCACTATGTGTATTTAGTTAATACACATAGTGAGTAATGGCAATATAATGACTTACACAACCGCCAATGACAAAAAGATGCCAAATAGCGTGGCTATATTGAGTGTTTTTAGCGCTGTAAAACAATGTACCCACGCTATAAAATAAACCGCCAGTAAGTAGCCAGTATAGTGCGTTGATAGGTAAGTTTGAGTAAAGTGGGTATATAATTGCCAGTGCAAACCAGCCCATTAATAAATAGGTAGCGAGTGACACTTTTTTATTGCCATTTTTAACAAGCAGTTTATAAGCAACACCGGCTAAAGCTACTGTCCAAATAAATACCAAGGTGGCCCAAGACCAAACCCCAGACAAAGAGAGTAATAAAAAAGGGGTATATGTGCCAGCAATAAGCATGTAAATAGCACAGTGGTCACATTTTTTATAAAACGCTCTTAATTTAGGGCGAACACTGGCGTGATAAAGTGTAGAGGACAAAAATAAAATAAATAAGCTGCTGCCATAAACGACTGTGCTGGCGTAACCTTTTACAGAGTTAGCTTGATTAAATAAATCCCAAATTACAAACGTAGCAAATAAAATACCTAAAGCATGGCTAACAACATTTAATAGCTCTTCTTTTTTAGAATAGGGCGCTTCAACAGACATAACAGATCTTACCACTTATAATTTGGTGTTTAGTGTACAAGTGTGCGCTGAAATTATCAATTGAGAATTGATTGACATGGTGCTGCCAGTTTATGGATTACGGTATGTTAAAAAATACACTACTATTTGGTTATATTTTTTAAATTGTTAGTTAAATTAACTAACCCATATTTTGCAGATCTTAATATTTTTATTTTATATC
>NZ_LYRQ01000132.1:0-514 GCF_001661605.1 Pseudoalteromonas sp. MQS005
TCAAGAGTTCATAATTCCATTAACAAACACAAAATTATAATAATAAACACATACAATAAAACAAGAATCCCTGGCCACAAGAGAAGACGCACACTCTAACAACTGTTACACCTCACTTTCCAGGTACAAAGTTAGTAGCATAGGCCCAAGCATTGTTGTTAACAGGGTCAGCCAAATGATCAGCCAAGTTCTCCAATGGCCCTTTCCCAGTTACAATCGCTTGTACGAAAAATCCGAACATCGAAAACATAGCCAATCTACCATTCTTAAGCTCCTTCACTTTCAATTCCGCAAATGCCTCTGGATCATCGGCCAGCCCCAATGGATCAAAGCTCCCACCTGGGTAAATCGGGTCCGTGATTTCACCCAACGGACCCCCAGCAATTCTGTATCCTTCCACTGCTCCCATGAGCACTACTTGACAAGCCCAAATGGCGAGAATACTCTGCGCGTGCACCAAGCTTGGGTTCCCCAAATAGTCGAGCCCACCTTCGCTGAAGATTTGTGATCCAGC
>NZ_LYRQ01000133.1:0-510 GCF_001661605.1 Pseudoalteromonas sp. MQS005
CTTCCCTCTGCCAAATACTTACTCACTACTCCAAGTCCCCATGGCCGCCTCCGCTGCCTCTGTCGGAGTCGTTAACCATGCACCGCTGAGCTTGAATGGCTCTGGATCCGCTACTTCGGTTCCGAGTTCAGTGTTCTTCGGGAAGAAAGTGGTGACCTCGAGAGCTGTGACCCCGAAGGCTTCTTCGGGTAGCTTCAAGGTGGTGGCAGTGGAATCAATCCCAGACGAGAATCTCGAGAAGCAGACCAACAAAGACAGATGGGCCGGACTTGGATATGATATTTCAGATGATCAGCAGGACATCACAAGAGGAAAGGGAATGGTGGATTCTCTGTTTCAAGCTCCCATGCAATCTGGAACTCATTATGCTGTTATGAGCTCTTATGAGTATCTTAGTACAGGACTTAAAACGTATGAAGGCATGGACAATATATTGGATGGTTACTACATTGCTCCTGCTTTCATGGACAAATTGGTTGTTCACATCACCAAGAACTACATGACCCTCCC
>NZ_LYRQ01000134.1:0-509 GCF_001661605.1 Pseudoalteromonas sp. MQS005
CGTCTTCAGAAAGCTGCTCCGGCAAATATGCGTTCACATATGCCAATTCTTTTTCTGCTTTTTCAACAAGGTCACTGCGACCTGCATTTTTAAATTCCTGGAGGGAGTCTTTCCGTTGCTTCACTTCGCGAGAAAGGACTGTCAACTCTTCATCATTCGTCAAACCGTCTTTTCCGAGCCTGATCGCTTCGTTTTGAACAGCTGCCTTAAGCATACGAATTACGGAGAGTCTTTCTTTATCTTTGTTCTTCATCGCTTGCTTCATATCGCTATTTAAACGCTCGAGAAGACTCATCATTCCACCCTCTCTTACCACTTACGTTTTCTAGCAGCTTCTGATTTCTTTTTGCGTCTTACGCTTGGTTTTTCATAAAATTCGCGCTTTCTGTATTCCTGTAAAGTTCCGGTTTTCGAAACAGTACGTTTAAAGCGGCGAAGCGCATCATCAAGCGACTCGTTTTTTCGAACGACAGTTTTAGACATTTCTTTCCCTCCCTCCGAACACAAAC
>NZ_LYRQ01000015.1:0-76932 GCF_001661605.1 Pseudoalteromonas sp. MQS005
GTATAGCGATTTGATTTTTTCATAGTTCCAGTTTCTCAAGTTATTGAGTCTCTGGCAAACACGGGGCGATTCACAAACGAGTATTTAAAATTTTATCCAACGAGTTCTTTGAATTCACTATGGGTATCACTGGTATTATCAAATCAAAAAACTTAGCCCTATTTTTATGAACAAACATGTCGTCTTTGAGTGCATATAGAAATTTGATTTCTCCAGTTGTTTTATCATTATCATTTATGAGTTTATTTATTTCTCTTAATTTAACAAAAATTTCTGGGCTTCCGAATCTGTCTAAGTCTTCTATTACTACTAAGTTGTATTTAGAAACTTGGAAGAAATATATGATTTCATCTAAATAACGGTTCAGAATTGAATTCTCCGTAACTTCACCAGTTTCTAATTCTAAATTTTTTAATGAAAGCTTTTTAAATGAAAAACCACTTTTGAGCTTTAAAAAGTCATAAAAAAGCAGAGTAGGTATGGCTGCCACATAAATTAAGCAGAACACTTCTAAAGAAAACAACTCTGAATAAAAAAGTAAATTACTAATATCAATTGAGAATAAAAAAATAGAACTTACGAACCAAATAAAATATGTAAGAGATATGAACGCGGCTGTGCCTGATTGCATAGTTTTGATACGTTTAAAACGCGAATGAACTAATTTACTTGAATTTGCACCATAGAGCATTTGTTGAATAATGCTTCTTTCAATTGACCTATCTTGATCTTCTTTTTGTGCCTTAGAGAGCTCTCTAGCCTCATCTTTGAACGAGGCTAGAGAAATATTTAATAGTCTGTAGATGCCTAAACTTTGCTTTTCATATGATTTTATTATGCTACTTTTACCTGAACCATATGGCCCTGTTAGAGCTATATTTTTAACATTTGGGTTTTTCATCCCCTGATCAATTGCCTCAAAATATGTATCGCAATCTTCAGCAGAGTCAGTAGGAGTTAAATCAACTAATTTTAAATTTGATGAAGATTCTAGTTTTTGTCTAGCTCTATTAGCTAACTTTAAAAAAAACTTTTCGATTTTCTCTAATGCTTTATTTTTAACTGAACTATCCATAGTAGAGCCTTAATTTTTATTGATTAAAATAAATCTACGGTAGGTGATATTAGTGCAAACATAGAGTCCATACAATTATATGAGTTGAAGATTATCCATTATATAAATAACTCGCCATGCTACACATGTGCTACACAGAAATTAAACAAGAAGGAAAAATAAATGTAAGTTATTGATTTAATTGGTAGCCCCTGCAGGAATCGAACCTGCAACTGCCCCTTAGGAGGGGGCCGTTATATCCATTTAACTAAGAGGCCACGCTGGGTGCTAAGTACTAAGTGTTTGGAAATTATAACGGCATCTGGTTTTTTATATCAAGCATCAAATTAAGTTAATTGCTTGATAAATATATATCTTCTTTATTTAATACGTAAAGCGGTATAAATGTTCGGCTGCTGGCTGCTAAGCGTTTGCTTTGAATATCAATAACGCGTGCGTTTATTTCTACGCCGCCCTCTCTATAAATAAGGGTGCCTGACAATACATGGCTGGCTATACTGGTACCAGCAAGTTTGCGAGTGTTTCGTGTAAAGGCAAAATCGCCTTGCTTATTTACGGTAATTAAATTGGCTGTTTTAAAATCAACGGCGCTATAACCAAACTTTTGTAGTTGATGTATAAAGGTTTCTGATAACTGATTACCTAACTGGCTTGCTGTAGTTAAACTTGCGTCTAAATCAACGAACGACGTAACCGCAATCGCTGCATCTTGCGGGGCTACTTGCATGGTGTCGGTTAAATCAAGTGCCATTTGCTCAACGTAATTAACTAAGCTTTTGTGGTGCTTGTTTGGGTTAAATTGCGTTGTATCAGCATATTGCTCTTGCTCGTCATTGCGCTGCATTTGCGCCATGATTTGGTTAAAATCAAGATTACTTACCACTGTTTGTTCAGGCTCAGCCTTAGCGGGTTCAGCCATGCTAGATTCACCAAGTAAATTACAGCCTGAAAGTAATAATGAAAATGCAATTATGCTAATTAAAGCTGAGCGCTTAGCTAAGTTAGCCATGATAAACCTCACTTACTCGCTTGTTTTAGCATGATGCCATCAGCACTGTTACTGCTATTTAACGCGTCGATCACTGATTGCGGAATAAAGCCCTGTGCAGAGCCTACAACCGCTTTACTCGCTAAACCAACAATACGTGCGTTTACTAGTATGCCACCTTGGTGGTTTACTAGCGTGCCGGCTAATACGTAACTAAAATTTTGTTCTTGGTTAAGCTCTAAGTAGTCGCGACTAAAAACAAAATCGCCGCCAGGTGTTACACGCATATAATCGGTGGTTTTAAAATCGATTACCGGTACACCAAAATTATGCAGCTCATGCATAAAGCTCTCTGCTATTTGATTGCCCACTAAGTCAGCATTGTTGTAGTCACGATCTAAAAATACAAAGCTTGATACCGCTAATGGCGTTTTAGTATTTACGTACTGTAAATTTTCAGCCATGTCTTGCATGATGCCACGCACATAGTGATTAATATTTTTACGTGTTGGCGTGTTAACTTGTTTGTTTTTATTCATCACTGCTGTTTTATTTTGATACAGCGAGTCGCTTTGTGTAGGTACGGCTACAGGGCGTTGCTCAAAAAACATAGGCGCATCGTCGGTAATTTGTGTGTCACTATGGTTTGTCATTTGTGAACAACCAAAGCCTAGTGGCAAACATAAAGTTAATAGTAGGCGTTTCATGTGTGCTCCTAATTAATATTCACTGCGGTAAATATAGTCACCGCGCTGCTGTATTTTTTCATTGCTCCACATCACATTGATGGGAATTTCAGTACTGCCGGCAGATACAACTTGGTTGGTTTGCATATTTACCATTCGTGCATTAACAATATAAGCATGCTCTTGGCGAGTTAAAGTACCGGTGATGACAAAGTCAATAATCTGACGCTGCTTTAAGTTGCCAGTATTGCGGCTAAGTACTGAGTCTGCACTCGCTGATAAGTTAAGTTGGTTTTCAAGCCGGTATTCAACCGTGTTATAACCTAATTGGGTGAATTGGGTTATTAAGCTTTCCTGAATTTGCTGGCTAAGCCCTGCCCCTTGCCCTTGAGCAACGTGAGAATCTAGGGCATCTGCTAAATAAAAGCTACTGACCGCAATTGAAGCAGTGCTTTTAAAAGGCTCTTTAATATGGCTAAGCTGGGCACTTAAGCTACTTACGTACTGGTTCACCGTATAAGGTGCCATAACCGCTTTAGGCGCATCAGTGCTTATACTCGGCTTTGGCTGAGGTGTTAAACTACAGCCCGCTAAATTTAATAATAGTAAGGGTAACAAAAGGCGCATAGTTGCCATCCTCTAAAAACATAATAACAACAAAGCAATTATTATGCCGAATACCCTTATCACATATTTATTTTAAAGGCTGCTGGGTGTAATGACTCACAATACAGTTAATTTGGCGCTGTTTAAGTTTATCGCAATCAGCAGCCGCATTCGCTTGTTCCTGATAAGCCCCAAGCTTTAAACGGTAGTAAGTAACCCCACTTACATTAATAGTTTCTACATTCGCCACAAATTCACCCTGAAATAATGAAGATGCGCTGGCTTTTATTTGATTTAAACTTTGGCTAAGTCGGTCTTTGTCGGTAACGGCTGCAACTTGCAAGGCAAATAAGGCTTTAACGGCTTGTTTTTCAATTGGATTTAAACTAACGATTACTTTAACCTTTTTAACGGCTGGGTTTCAAGTCATGCAATAAGTCTGTAATGGTAGTTAAGCACGATTAGCTTTACTTGGGTTTGGATTCTGCTTTGCAACCACTTTTAATTCGCGTATCAATCTCTTTAAATCACTAACAAACGGTTAACACCAACTTTAGCTGCTTTCAACTTTAGTAAATGTGCTTTTAAATGCATTAATTCCTCGCTATGGATACTCGTTCGCTGTTGTTTCGATGTTACCTGCAAATACTTATCTTTGTGTTCTATGCTGATACAGGCAAATAAAAGGTACACAAACTAACAACAATGAAAAATACTGGTAGAAATTGGTATATTTCGTGCTGAGGCAATCACTCTTAAATGGAGGTACAATCCAAATAGCCTTCTATCAGCTAATATTTGTCTTGTCCTGAAATGTATTTACACATTTAGGACTTATTTTATTAAAACCAATAAAACTAAAGGCGTTAAGCGTACTCAACGAGATTATACATTAGGCTTTAAATTATCCATTGTTGAGCAAGTAGAAAAAGGCGACTTCACATATAAACAAGCGCAAAGTCATTACGGCATTCAAGGTCGTAGTACCGTTCTGGTATGGCTGCGAAAACATGGTAAATTAGATTGGTCTAAACCAACTTATATAGCCAACATGCCTAAATCGAAAGAAACCCCTGCACAAAAAATTAAACGTTTAGAGCGCGAGATAGAAGACTTACGCCTAAAGGATTTAATCAAAGATGAAATGATTAATATTATGGATGAAGAATATGGAGCGGGCTTGCGAAAAAAGTACATATCCGAGCTATCACGCGCGTAAAAGAAAAACAGCAAGTAAAGCTTACTTCTTTATGCCGTGCATATGACATTACGCGACAAAGTTACTATCAAGCTATGCGCAGGATAGATGCTCGGAATAAAGCGTTGGAGCCAGTCAAGGAATTGGTGATGTATTGGAGGCAATTCATGCCTCGTATTGGTGGGAAGAAACTTTATCTGATGATAAAGCCAGAACTGCAAGAGCGTGGTATTAAACTAGGCCGTGATTGTTTTTTGACTATTTGAGAGAGCATGACTTTCTTGTAAAACCAAAGAAAAATTACACGAAAACAACAAACAGTAACCATTGGATGCGCAAGCATCCCAATTTACTAAAAGAACACAAACCTACTGCGGCCGAGGAAGTCTTCGTTAGTGACATTACATACGTAAAGTCAGCGCAAGGCGTGCATTACCTGTCGTTAGTCACTGATGCTTATAGTCGAAAAGTAATGGGTTATGAGCTCAGTGATGAAATGAAAGCAACCGATGTAGTCAAAGCGTTAGAGATGACGATTAAGCAACGCGTATATAAACGTGATGCTATTCATCATTCAGATAGAGGTTTACAATATTGCTCTGAAGTATATCAAGATGTGCTATTAAAAGAGGGAATTAGGCCATCTATGACCGATGGATATGACTGTTATCAAAACGCATTAGCTGAGCGTATTAACGGGATATTAAAACAAGAGTTTCTACTGTATAAATGTCGCAATATGGCAGAGTTAAAACAGCTCGTTGAAGAATCGATATTTATATACAATGAAATGCGACCGCACTTAAGTTTGGATATGAAAACACCAAATCAAGTGCATAAAAAAGACCTGGCGCTTTCGCACCAAGTCTTTCATTAAAACCGTCAACCTATTTCAGGACGGGATAGTTAATACAAGAGAAGGCTAATTTAAAAAATTTAAATTACAATTTTATAGCCTGATTGGTCCGTCAGTGTAGTTACTCACAAAACAGTCAACTTTATAAAATTTAAATACCTCGCAATCATCCTCTGCACTTTTAAAGTTAAAATACTCACCTAATTTTAGTCGATAATAGGTTTTGTTATTAACCTTTGCTTTTTCAATATTTGTCGTGATTTTGTCCTTAAACAAAGGCGCTGCTTTTTTGTTAATTTGCTTCCATTCTTTAGCAACACTCTCTTGTGAATCGAGTGACGCAACCTGCAATGCAAATACTTTTTTGTTGGTATCAACCATTGCCACTTTTGTTAGCTTCGATGTTTGAGGGAATACTTTTTTCTTCACGATTGAGTTCGTTGCTTTCACAGGCAAACTAACAGCGCGCTTACTGTAGCTTTTTGAAGAGGCTGTAATCATTTTTGTAGGCACGCTAGCATAGCGACTACTGTCTCGCTGATTGTATGGAGCGTCCCCTTTAGAGGATTTTGCGTAGCGATTACTATACCTTTGCCTTGGTCGTTCAACTTTATCTGAGGTGCTTGCGTAATTATTACCATATCTAAGATTTGGCGGCGCCTTTGTGTTTATTACTGAGCGAGCATAACGATTGCTAACAGCCTGATTAGATTGCGCTATTGCTTTACTGTTAATAATATCTAGGTGATCAACTAAATATGTGAGCTCACGTTCTAACTTTAATAGCCGCTCTATGCCAGAGCGCGCTTGCTGCCATTGCAAGGCGGCATCTTTTAATTGAGCAAGCTCGAGCGCTGTGATGGTTACATATTCAGGTGAATCTTTAACTTGTTCATTTAATGATGTTTTATCAGGCGATATCGTACAACCAGTACTTAATAACAACAGTAATACGACTAACAGATATCGGTGATACTTTTTGCTGTATTCACACATTGATTCTTTCTCTTTCAATAGTTTAGACCGCTCAATTAAGTCAATTTTCAATTGAATCAACAAAGCACGTTAACAACAAAACAACTTGGGTTAACATAAAGATTACAACACAATGTTAAATATGTCTGTATAACTGCAAAAATAGTGATAATTTAAAATACTAAAAAAGCTATTTTACAATCAAAAAAAGCGCCATATAGGCGCTTCTAATAATGATAAGTTTATTTAAATTAACGTTTTAATAAACGTTTTAAGCTCACCGGCGAATTCATCACGACGAAGAGCAAATTCAATGGTTGCTTTTAAATAACCAATTTTACTGCCACAATCATGGCTTCGGCCTTTCATTGCGTAGGCATCTACTTTTTCATCTTGCATAAGCATGGCTATTGCATCTGTTAGCTGAATTTCATCACCAGCACCTTGAGGGGTTTTAGCCAGTAATGGCCAAATGTTTTTACTCAACACGTAACGACCAACCACAGCAAGGTTTGAAGGTGCCTCGTCAACGGGTGGTTTTTCTACCATGCTTTGAATGGGTGAGCTTTCACCTTGGTTTAACTCAACATCACCTAAATCCACAACACCAAATTTATCTACGTCATCTTTAGGGACTGGCTCAACCATAATTTGACTGTGTTTAGTTTGCTCAAAGCGAGTAATCATTTCAGCTAAGTTGTCTTTTGTTAGGTCACTTTCTACATCATCAATAATAACGTCGGGTAAAATAACCACAAAAGGTTCATTGCCAATAATAGGAGCGGCACAGTTAATAGCATGACCTAGGCCTTTTGCTTCACCTTGACGTACATGAATAATGGTCACATCTTTAGGGCAAATAGACTGTATTTCGGCAAGTAATTGCCGCTTTACACGTTTTTCTAACGTTGCCTCTAGTTCAAAGCTGGTATCAAAATGGTTTTCAATCGAGTTTTTACTCGAATGCGTTACTAGCACTATCTCTTTGATACCAGCGGCAACCGCTTCGCTAACAACGTATTGAATGAGTGGACGGTCTACAACGGGCAGCATTTCTTTTGGAATTGCTTTAGTTGCCGGTAACATACGTGTTCCAAGGCCGGCTACGGGGATCACTGCTTTCATTATGCTCTCCTTATTTTTTAAACTGAAAATGGGTATTGAATAGCCTCGTGGCATTGATAACCAACCACCTCAAAATCATCACGTGTTACCCATGTTTCTATATCTTCGAGCGACTTAATCTCTGGGTTAATTTTTAATTGAGGAGAAGCAAATGGCTCGCGCTTTAATTGCACATCTCGCATTAAATCTAGCTGATTTTCGTAAATGTGGGCATTGGTGATTTTATGATATGCCTTACCTGCTTTGTGGCCAGTAATTTGTGCAACCAGTGCCAATAAAACAAAACATTGAATTTGATTAAAGTTTAGCCCTAACGGTACATCACAACTTCGTTGGTACGAGGTTAAATACAGGGTATCGCCTAGTAATGAAAAGGTATGCGTATGCATGCATGGGCGCAAGCAGCCAAGCTCAAACTCACCTGGGTTGTAAAAGGTAATAATTTCGCCGCGATCATCAATGCCATTTTTTAAATTATTGATGACCTTTGCAAGTTGATCCAGTGTTGAACCATCAGGGCGTTGCCAGCCTCGTCCTTGCACGCCATAAACGCGCCCCATATCATCCTCACCTTTACGATTAGGATTATTGAGCCAGGCACTATTTTCATTGGCGTTAGCATCCCAGGTTTTACAGCCTATGCTACGAAACTGCTCAGCACTGTCATAACCTCTTAAATAACCTAATAATTCAGCAATAGCCGCTTTGTAATAGCTTTTTCGCGTGGTGATCATTGGGAACTGATTATTAGCCACATCGTATTCTAAATCAGCGTTTATAACCGTTAAACAACGTGTACCGGTACGCTTGTTTTCAACCCATTTTCCTTGGTCGACAATGCGCTGACATAATTCTAAATATTGTTTCATCTAACTTCTTCTTTTAAGCTTTTGCCGCTGTTTTTGATTGTGGTTGTTTATAGGCCCAAATAAGTAAGCCTAACCCGCCAATTATCATTGGTAACGATAGAATTTGCCCCATAGAAATGAAATCAGCAAATAGCCCCAATTGCGCATCTGGTTGGCGAAAATATTCAATACAAAATCTAAATACGCCGTAACCCAGTAAAAACAAACCCGACACACTTCCCGCAGGACGTGGACGCTTAATAAACCACAATAATATGACAAACAATACAAGCCCTTCAAAAAAAGCTTCGTAAAGTTGTGAAGGGTGGCGTGCAAGCGGGCCTCCAGTTGGAAACACCATTGCCCACGGAACATCAGTGGTACGCCCCCATAATTCGCCATTAATAAAGTTACCTATACGCCCAGCCAGTAAACCAACAGGCACTAAAGGTGCTACAAAATCACCGACTTGTAATAACGATTTTTTACGCTTGTAAGCAAAAATAGCAATTGCAGTGATCACCCCCAGTGTCCCACCATGAAACGACATGCCACCTTGATCTATTCTAAACAAATATAAGGGGTTTTCGATAAAATAGCTAAATTGATAAAACAGAACATAACCAATACGCCCACCTAATATAACGCCCAGCATGCCGTAAAAGAGTAAATCGCTGACCTCGTCTTTAGTCCAACCTGAACCGGACTTACTAGCTTGGCGATTCGCAAACCACATCGCAAACGCAAAACCAATTAAGTACATTAATCCATACCAACGAACGCTAAGTGGCCCAATAGAAAAAATTATTGGATCAATTTGAGGAAACTCCAGTGCCATAAAAATAAACCTTTAGCTAAAAACCATTTTAATAGCGATGATAACAAGTAACATCGCGAAAACTTTCTTAATTGTATTCACAGGTAAGTAATGCGTTGCTTTGGCGCCTATTGGCGCTATAAACCATGAGGTAACAACAATCCCTAACAATGCAGGTAAATAAACAAATCCCATAAAACCATGCGCTAAGTCAGTTACTTGCCAACCAGCGCTGACATAACCAATAGAGCCAAAAAAGGCAATTACAATACCACATGCAGCAGCGCAACCAATTGCCTTTTTAATATCAACCGAAAAATAGTGCAACATAGGCACAAGTAATGCGCCACCGCCAATCCCAATCAACCCAGATAGTGCCCCCATTATCGCACTAATACTTCCTAGCACGGGGCCTGCAGGCATCGGGTGACCTACGCTCACTTTATTACGGGCAGAAAGCACCATTCTCATAGCAATAAAAACCACACTCACTGCGAACACGGTTCGTAACATTTTCTCAGGTATAAAGCTGGCAGCAAAGCCGCTAATCAAGGCGCCAATGGCCACACCCGACATTACCCAAGGGGCAATTTTCCAAGGCACATTATCATTTTTATGATGAGCTAACGCTGAAGAAGTCGAGGTAAATAAAATAGAGGCTAAAGATGTCGCAATAGCGATAACTAATACATGATCGGCAGCGGCCACATTAAAACCCAGTAACAAGCTCGTTAGCACCGGCACAATGATTAAACCACCGCCTATGCCTAGAAGTCCTGCTAAAAAACCAACAATGCAACCTAATAACGCACAACTTGCAACTAGAAGTCCTAGTTCATACATAGTTATCTCTAATACATTTAAGAATATGTATATTTTAATTGATTATATAAACAATAACAGCTCTATCATTTAGGTGTATAAAATAAATTACCTAGCTGATGCTCTATCATAAAATTACGGGTTAAACGCAACACTTGTTTAGCATTGGGCTGTGCTAAACACTCGCTCAGTAATTGTTCCATGTCACTAACATTTAAGCGCCTAAGCACCCATTTCACTTTATTTAACGACGATAAGTTCATACTTAAACGTCTATAGCCCATGGCAATGAGTAATATTGCTCCCTCGGGATCGCCGCCAAGCTCACCACATAAACTAAAGGGCAATTCATAGTGCTCACATTCGCTGGCAATATTATTTAATACACGTAACACAGCTGGATGATAAGGATTGAATAAATCGGCCACACGGGCATTTGCTCTATCTACCGCTAATAAATACTGAGTTAAATCGTTACTACCCACTGAGCAAAAATCGACTTTTCTAGACCACTCTGGCAGCATAAATACACTTGAAGGTACCTCAAGCATAATGCCAATATCTGGCTTTTCTATTAATTGCTCAGGAAATGTTTCGCTTAACTCATAATAGGCTTGGTTATACAATGCCAGCGACTCTTCAACTTCATCAGTGCCACTGATCATAGGCAGCATTATTTTTAAATTACCTAAGCCAATATTCGCTTTGAGCATGGCTTTGAGCTGATCTAAAAAAAGCTCAGGATGATCTAGGCTAATTCTAATACCACGCCATCCTAAAAACGGGTTTTCTTCGGTAATATTAAAATAATCTAAAACTTTGTCGCCACCAATATCTAACGTTCGCATAACTACGGGGTTAGGATAATAGCTACTGAGTACTTCGCGATACCATTTTTCTTGTTCTTGTTGCGATGGAAACTGCCCTTTTTGCATAAACCACGCTTCGGTTCTGTAAAGACCAACACCATCACAAATATGGGCACTATTTTGTTGCGTATTAAGTTCAAGCCCTGCGTTGAGCAATAAACTAATATGCTCCCCGTCCAAGGTAATTGCAGGCAGTGATTGCTCTTCTAAAAAACGATTGTTGAGTAAGTTATCTTGATGTTGTAACTCGGTATACTCATCAATAAGCATTTGCGAAGGCGAAATATATAAACGCCCAGCAAAAGCATCTAAAATCATTTCTTTGTTATCAAACTGCAGTAACGGTAAATCTTCAATACCCCAAATTGCAGGCACCCCCATTGCTCGCGTTAAAATAGAGGCATGGCTATTAGCTGAACCATTAATGCTTACCACACCTGCTAAACGCTCATTTGGCACTTCGGCTAACATCGCAGGAGTTAATGTGTGAGCGATGAGGATTGTGTTTTCAGGGTAGTCTTTTATTGCATGCTCAGTGTTCACTAAGTGATGAAGCACCCGTAAGCCAATGTCTTTAACATCAACCGCACGCTCTTTAATATAAGGGTCTTGCATTTCATTAAACTGTGCAACTAAACGTTCAATCACAATTTTTAATGCACTTTTTGCACACCAACCTTCTTGTAATTGTGCCTCTACATTATGACCTAAGCTTTTAGCATCCAATAATTGCTGATACACATCAAACACCGCCAACGCCTCTTGCGGTATGGTATCGCTTAATGTCATCGATAAAGTGCTAAATTCTTTGCGCGTTGCAGCAACCGCTTGCGTGAATAAACGGCGTTGTTCATTCACATCACTATTTTTAGTAAGCTCTATGGACTTAAAATTAAGTTTAGGAATAACAACAAAGGCTTTACCAATACTAATGCCTGGCGCACTAGACACCCCTTTTAAAACCGATGTTTGATGAGACGACTCATCTTGGCGCAATACTTCTTTTATTTCGGCATGCGCAAGCTGTGAAGCTAACTGCGCTGAGAGCGTAATTAAAAACGACTCTTCATCTTGAGAAAATACTCGAGCCATTTTCTGTTGCACAACAATAACGCCTAATACCTTTTTTTGATGAACAACAGGCACAGACAAAAAAGCGTTGTAGCCTTCTTCGTTCACTTCTGGGGAGAGTTTAAAGCGAGGATGCGATTTAGCAAACGCAATGTTAATCGCCTCTTCGCGCTGAGCAACTAGCCCAACAAGTCCTTCAGTAAAGCCAATTCTAAATTTACCCACCGCATCGGGGTTTAACCCTTCGCTGGCCATTAGTACAAAGTTATCTTGACTGTAATCGGCAAAATAAATGGAGCAGCACTGGGTATTCATGGCATCTTTTACCATTTTCACAAAGCACACTAACGCATCGTCTAAATTCGCTTGTTGCGAAACAGACTCAGCTATCGATCTGAGTGTTGCCAGCATACACTGCTCCTTTTTATGTAAAACTACCTTTTGCTTCGCCAATTGTCTTTTTGTTGCTCTCGCTTATTGAAGGGCATAGCAAAAGGAGCAAACTCTTTCATAACACGTCGATAAACATCCCGTTTAAACGATACTACTTGCCTTACCGGATACCAATAACTCACCCACCGCCAATCATCAAATTCAGGATGGTGCGTTTTTAGTAAGTTTACATCTTCATCTTTACAGCGTAATTTCAGTAAAAACCATTTTTGTTTTTGCCCAATACACACCGGACTTGAGTCGCGGCGGATTAATCGTTTGGGTAATTTATAGCGTAACCAATGTTTTGAGCTTGCAACTATTTCTACATCTTCTGGTCGCAAACCTACTTCTTCGTGTAATTCACGGTACATAGTTTGTTCTGGTGTTTCACCATCATCAACACCGCCTTGGGGAAATTGCCAAGAATGTTGACCATAGCGTCTGGCCCAAAACACTTGCCCCTGATTATTGCAAATTACAATTCCGACATTGGCACGAAAACCTTCGGCATCAATCACCTTAGTGCCTCATTTGTAAGTCGATTTTTTATGATTGTTCCACATTAGCTGCAATACGGCAAATACTATTACGTACAAGCCCCGTTAACGTCCTCGGTTAAGGCAAATTAATAGCGAAATCCATTGCATGTGAATAACAAACAACACTGCCATGTATAAATACATAAAAACCACACTGTTTGTGCTGGTTACTCACAGCTTGTGCATAACTTTTGTAAAACACGCTCATTTAGCAAACAAATCCACAATACAAGATCTAAAAGGTGATGTTCTCCACAGAATCTGTGGATAAACATGTTTATACATCTGTATTTATCCTTACAACATTTATAGACCTTAATTAAAACTGAACACTAAAAACAAAAAAAACAATGCAGTTCAGTTACTTAGTTAAGCTTGGCGTTTTAAAACAGTGCATAAAATTGCACCACACACAGCACGAACAAAATTCAACCAACCGCTAAAGATATCCACTAACACACTAATTTGCTATCATGGCGTTGGTATTTATTCAACTAAAATAAACAGTATGCAACCTTTAAAACCTCATTCAATCAATCAATTAATGCAACGTGTCGATGCTATTGCAGGACTCACACTAGGACAACTCGCACAGCAGTACCACTTTAAAACGCCAGATGATTTATTGCGTGAAAAAGGCTGGACAGGTCAACTGATTGAGTATGTATTAGGCGCAAGTGCTGGGTCAAAACCGCTACCCGACTTTGAGGATTTAGGCATAGAGCTCAAAACATTGCCCATTTCATATAAAGGCAAACCATTAGAAACCACGTTTGTGTCGGTTACCCCACTAATGAATGTAACTGGCATGACCTGGCACACAAGTAGCGTACGTAAAAAGTTGAATCATGTTTTATGGCTACCTATTTTAAGTGAGCGCGATATTGCTCCGTTTGATAGAACCATAGGCAGTGGCTTTTTGTGGCAACCTTCCCCCGCGCAAGATGCGCAATTACAGCGTGACTGGGAAGAGCAAATGGAGCTTATAGCGCTTGGTCGGGTAGATGAAATATCAGGGCATTTAGGTGACGCTATGCAAATACGACCAAAAGCCGCTAATAGCCATATTGTTACCGATGCCATAGGCCCAAACGGGAAAATAATTAAAACCCTGCCGCGTGGCTTTTACTTAAAAGCCAGTTTTACCGGTGAAATTTTAAAGCAGCAATTCACTCTGTGAGCGTTTTATTCTCTGGAATCTCTTTAAGCACTTTGTTAATCACATAAAACAAATGGAATAAACCAAAAAAGATATTAACAAATGTCAAAACCAAGCTTAAACCTATACTACTTTTAGTATTTGAATTTTTATTTAGAAAAAAAATCAAACCTGAAAAAATAAGTAAAAATGGTAAAACGACAATGTAATAAAAAGATGAATGGAAATAGATCATTAGAAATACCCTAAAAAAGGGGAGTTACCCCCCTAAAATTAAATTATTGAATGTCGCATTTTTGCTTTTTTATTGATGTATAAATACACCAAATAAAATGTGCAAACCCAGCGGGGAAAAATAACATCGTTAAAATAAAATTAAGTATAACGTTATGTTTAACATTTGTTTTTGATGTCGCTTTTTTTAATAGATTAACCATTATAATTGCTACAGGCAAAAGAAATAACAAGTAGCTAAGATCATTGACGGGAATATCCATTTACACCTCTATTTTGGGTTGGTTGGTACTTTACATACTGTTTTATCACCAACTTTTTCACATACTAGGCCATCATTAATTGTGACACTACCGCCACTGCTTACACGAAATGATGATACCCTAACGGCATAAAAGCCTAATCTATGTGCCGCATTAACTAAAGAAATTGCTTTCTCTAAATCCCCATCTTTTATTATAAAAACATCTTTAAATGGTTCTTTTTTGGTAAGGTCTAGTACATTACCATCAGCGTCTACTACTTTGATTAACTCAAGGTCTAACCTTGCGTTCACCACATCATCGAATGTTAAAAAACCTGTTACTCTCATAATAGCTATCGAACCATCTGCAGTATGTATATCAAACGTTATATTTGTATGTACAAATTTTCCGATACCAGAGCTAATCCCCAATACATAATTACCTAAATGAGCTGTTAACATCTGATTATTTCTAAACCATGTTTTTAAAGCTGTGATCCTATAGTTTGAACCTACTAAGTCATATGCAGATCCTGCAATTCCTGTTGGTAAGCCGCCATGACCTGACTTTAAATAGCTTTATAAGTTTTGGCGTTCTAATAAAGCATCATTGAAGATTTTTACTTTAGCAGATTCAACTGACTCTTTAATTAGAATAGTTTGATTTAGCTCTGGCTCAAATTGCGAGGTATACTTGGTGAGTACTTTTTTCTGCTCATCGCCTATGTAAACAGTTTGAGCGCCTAATTTGGCCAACTCTTTTGCTTTAGCTTGTATGCTATAAACACTACAGCCATCACAATTTGAATACATTGATGAGGAAAGGGCAGGTGCACTTAAAAGTAAAGTAAAGTAAAGTAATTTTTTCATCATAACTCCTTGTAAATGAGAAGTGAAAGTTAACAAAAAAAAAACCTAGAGGCAACATAAAAACAAGTTTAGTCCAAATTAAAGGTACAGCTACCTTCTAATATCAAAATTCACTTTTTCTCATTTGAAATTGCTTACACGCATAAAAAATCCCCGCATAAGCGAGGATTTTTATAATTTTAAACAAATTAAAGAATTACTGACCTTTAACTTCTTTTAAACCATTGTAAGGTGCTTTAGCGCCTAATTGCTCTTCAATACGAAGCAGTTGGTTGTACTTAGCAACACGATCTGAACGGCTTAATGAACCCGTTTTAATTTGACCTGCAGCAGTACCTACCGCTAAATCAGCAATGGTTGCATCTTCAGTTTCACCAGAGCGATGAGAAATAACAACTGTAAAACCTGCATCTTTCGCCATTTTGATTGCCGCTAACGTTTCTGTTAGTGAACCAATTTGGTTAAATTTAATTAAGATTGAGTTAGCAATACCGTTATCAATACCACGTTTTAAAATCTTAGTATTGGTTACGAATAAATCATCACCCACTAATTGAACTTTATCGCCCATTAGTTTAGTTTGATGTGCAAAGCCATCCCAATCAGACTCATCTAGGCCATCTTCAATTGATACAATTGGGTATTGCTCAGTTAAGTCTTTTAAGAAGTAGTTAAACTCTTCAGAGGTAAACTTTTTACCTTCACCTTTAAGGTCGTAGATATTTGCTTCTTTGTCATAAAACTCAGAGGCAGCACAATCCAGTGCAAGGGTAATATCTTTTCCAAGCTCATAACCGGCATTTGCAACAGCCACTTTAATGGCTGCAAGCGCAGCTTCATTTGATGCAAGGTTTGGTGCGAAACCACCTTCGTCACCTACAGCTGTTGAATGACCATCTGCTTTAAGTACTTTTGCAAGGCTGTGAAATACTTCAGCACCCATACGTAATGCTTCACGGAAGTTAGTCGCGCCAACTGGCTGAACCATAAATTCTTGAATATCTACTGAGTTATCAGCATGCTCACCGCCGTTGATGATGTTCATCATTGGTAGTGGCATAGAGTAAACACCTGGCGTGCCATTTAAGTCAGCAATGTGCTCGTATAGCTCTACTTTTTTAGATTGTGCAGCCGCTTTTGCGTTAGCAAGTGAAACCGCCAAAATAGCATTAGCACCTAGTTTTTCTTTATTTTCAGTACCATCTAAATCAAGCATTACTTGGTCTACATCACTTTGAGCAAGTGCATTTTGACCTTTTAAAGCCGCTGCAATTTCATTATTAATGAAACCTACCGCTTTTAATACGCCTTTACCTAAATAACGAGTTTTATCACCATCACGTAATTCTAATGCTTCGCGAGTTCCTGTAGATGCACCTGATGGTGCAGCAGCACGGCCCCATGAACCATCAGCTAAATATACCTCAGCTTCTACAGTTGGGTTACCACGCGAGTCCATAATTTCACGACCGATTACTTTTACGATTTCTGACATCTTGATTCCTCTATATTCCCAAAATGGTGAGTACGGCTAACCTAGGCCAGCCTTAGAAACAAAAAAGGCCGCGCAATATGCACAGCCTTTTTTAAATTACGAAGACGCTTTTTGGTAGGTATGAGCCGCAGCTACAAACCCTTCAAATAGCGGATGACCATCGCGTGGCGTTGAAGTGAATTCCGGGTGGAATTGCGCTGCAATAAACCAAGGGTGATCTTTATTTTCAATAATCTCTACTAGCTTTTTATCTTCAGATAAACCAGTAAAGCTTAAACCTGCTTGTTCAAGCTGTGCAACGAAGTTGTTATTAACTTCGTAACGGTGACGGTGACGTTCAACAATTTCGTCGCTGCCATACACTTCGTGTACTTTAGAGCCAGGCGTTAAATGGCATTTTTGTGCGCCTAAACGCATTGTGCCACCTAAATCAGACTTTTCATCACGTACTTCTACGTTACCCTCAGCGTCTAGCCACTCAGTGATTAAACCAACCACTGGAGCCTCTGAGTTTGCATTAAATTCCGTTGAGTTTGCATCAACTAAACCGGCAACATTTCGTGCGTATTCAATAAGCGCAACCTGCATACCTAAACAAATACCTAAGTAAGGCACTTTGTTTTCACGAGCATATTTAGCCGCTAAAATCTTACCTTCAACACCACGACCACCAAAACCACCTGGCACTAAAATAGCATCTAAGCGAGAAAGAATATCCGTTCCTTTAGTTTCTAAGTCTTGTGAATCAACGTATTGAATATTAATAGTTAAACGATTTTTTAGTCCCGCATGTTTTAATGCTTCGTTTACTGATTTGTATGCATCCGGTAATTCAATGTATTTACCAACCATACCAATTGTCACTTCACCCGTTGGGTTAGACTCTTGATACAATACTTGTTCCCACTCAGCTAAATCAGCCTCAGGCGCGTCTAAATGGAAACGACGACATACAAAGTTGTCTAACTCTTGCGACTTTAATAACGCAGGGATTTTATAAATACTGTCTACATCAGGCAGTGAAATAACGGCTTTTTCTTCAACGTTTGTGAACAATGCAATTTTTGCACGCTCGTTATTTGGCAGCTTACGGTCTGAGCGACAAATAAGAATATCTGGTTGAATACCGACTGAGCGTAACTCTTTAACTGAGTGCTGAGTTGGTTTTGTTTTCACTTCACCGGCAGGGCCTAAGAATGGCACTAGCGTTAAGTGAATAAATAGCGCACGTTCACGACCAATCTCTGTGCCCATTTGACGAATAGCTTCGATAAATGGTTGTGACTCAATATCGCCTACCGTACCACCAATTTCAACGATTGCTATATCATGGCCTTCTGCGCCATCATAAACACGTTGCTTAATATCATTAGTGATATGAGGAATAACTTGAATTGTTGCGCCAAGATATTCGCCACGTCTTTCACGACGTAGTACATCTTCATATACTCGCCCTTGCGTAAAGTTATTACGGCTGGTCATTTTGGTGCGAATAAAACGTTCGTAGTGACCTAAATCAAGGTCCGTTTCTGCGCCGTCTTCGGTAACGTATACTTCACCGTGTTGAATTGGGCTCATTGTGCCTGGGTCAACGTTGATGTAAGGATCCAGCTTTAAAATGGTAACATCTAAGCCACGGGCCTCTAAAATAGCGGCCAACGATGCTGCTGCAATACCTTTACCCAACGAAGAAACAACTCCGCCAGTAACGAAGATAAATTTTGTACTCATGCGAACCCTAGAATATCAGGAATTAAAAGGAATATAATACCCAAACAAGTGATTTTGGAATATAAACAAGACGGGGCGAAATTGTACCAAAACATAGCTAAGCAATCCAGCTAAAATTGGTAAATCTGTGCACAAAAAACAAACATTTTTTATGTCCCTATTTATTTAGTTTTTTTATCGCATCCCATGCTGCATCCATTTCCTCTAAAGACGCGGAATCAATACATTTACCCTGTGCAATTAAGTAGTTTTGTACCTTTTCAAACCGTGCAGAAAACTTATCGTTGGCACTGCGAAGCAGTTGTTCGGGGTCGCGTTTAACATGGCGCGCTACATTAACGGTAGCAAACAGCAAATCACCTAGCTCTTCTGCTGTATGATCTGAGTATGGGTCATGAGCTAAGGCTTCTTTCACTTCTTCAACCTCTTCACTCACTTTATCAATAGCACCGTGATAAGTTGGCCAATCAAACCCTAACGCAGCGACCCGTTGCTGAATTTTTTTAGCTTTTGTTAAGCTAGGTAAACTGTTTGGTATATCTTGCCAAAGTACTGAGCTTTGACCTTGGGGTTTAGCCGCACGCTCTTGTGCTTTTATTGCTTGCCACTGCGCAGCTAATTCGGCATCGGTTTTAGGTGTGTCTTGCGCTGAAAATACATGCGGATGACGACGCACCAGCTTTTCATTTAACTGTGCCACTACATCGTTAAAATTAAATAATTGCTGCTCTTGTGCTAGTTGCGCATAAAACACAATTTGAAATAGTAAGTCGCCTAACTCATTTTTTAAATCGCTTAAATTATTCGTTTCAATACAATCAGCCACTTCATAGGCTTCTTCAAGAGTATGCGGCACGATTGACGCAAACGTTTGCTTGAGATCCCAAGGGCATCCGCCCTCAGGGTTTCTCAGTGTTTGCATTATTTCCAGCAGTTGGCTTAAAGCCTCATTATTAGCCTGATTACTGCCCTCGTTTTGCACTGTGCACCCCTTCTATCTGGTGTAACTTAGAAAGCACTTTATTTGTGCCTTGTAAGTCATGCACTTCTATTTGCATCACAAAAATAGCCGTTTGAGTGCTATCAACCGTGTTGACATTCATATTGAGCACATTGACTTTTTCATTCGCCAAAGCAGAACTAATATCACGAATTAAACCAGACCGATCGCTGGCTTCAATACGAATAGTTAACGCGTAGGAGCTGCTAATATCATCTGACCAACTTACTGAAATAACGCGCTCTGGGTGCTTGTTTTTTAAATTACTAAACGAGTCACAATCCTCACGATGCACGGCAATGCCACGGCCTTGGGTAATATACCCAATAATTTCATCCCCAGGTACAGGGCGGCAACAGCGAGCAACATGGCTCATTAAACTGCCTACTCCATCAACCACAATACCGTTTTTATCGCCAGTCACTTTACTGGGCGATTTAAAGCGAATAACCGGCTCGTGCTCCGTTCTATCGGTAATAAAGTTGAGCATTTGGTTAAGGCGAATATCGCCTGCACCAATGGCGACCATTAAGTCATCAAGCTCTCTAAAGTTAAAGCGCTTTATCGCTGGGTCTAAATCTTTGTAAGTTAACTCTAACTTTTGTAATTCGTTATCAAGGATTTCTTTACCCGCGCTTAAATTTTTATCGCGGTCGAGCTGTTTAAACCAATGGTGGATTTTGGCTCTAGCGCGAGACGATTTAATATAACCTAACGACGGATTTAGCCAATCACGACTTGGATTTGGCTGCTTTTGGGTCAGTATTTCAACCTGATCGCCGGTACTTAATTGATGAGTAAACGGCACTATTTTGCCAAATATTTTTGCACCAATACACCGATGCCCTACATTGGAGTGAATGTAGTAAGCAAAATCAAGAGGCGTTGCTCCTAGTGGTAAGTCAAAAATGTCTCCACGTGGAGTAAACACATAGACGCGGTCTTCAACCACTTGATTTTTAAGCTCTTGTGCTAAATCGCTGCCATCAACCACTTCTTCTTGCCATTGCAGTAACTTACGCAACCAGCTAATTTTTTGCTCATAGCCTGAACCACGCCCTGGTAACGCACCTTCTTTGTACATCCAATGTGCGGCAACGCCCAGCTCTGCATCTTGATGCATGTCGTGCGTTCGTATTTGAATTTCAACAGTTTTACCTTCGGGGCCAAATACTACGGTATGAATAGACTGGTAGCCGTTTTGTTTTGGGGTTGCAACGTAATCGTCAAATTCTTTATTTAAATGGCGCCAATTAGTGTGCACTATGCCTAGGGCACCGTAGCAATCTTGCAGGCGCTCGACCACAATTCGCATCGCGCGTATGTCAAACAGCTGATCAAACTCGTAGTTCTTTTTCGCCATTTTTTTATAAATGCTGTAGATATGCTTTGGCCTGCCGTATACCTCAGCTTTAATACCCGCTTCATGTAGGCGCTGTTTTACTTGCTCAACCATATCAGCCATATACGCTTCACGGGCAAGGCGCTTATCATCAAGTTGTTTAGCTATATTTTTATAAATATCTGGGTGTAAATAGCGAAAGGCTAAATCCTCTAGCTCCCACTTTAATTGGCCAATACCAAGGCGATTAGCAAGCGGTGCAAATATATCCGCAGTCTCTTTGGCTGCAATCACTCGCTCTTCTTCAGCGGCATCTTTTACGTTGCGTAAATGGCACACCTGTTCGGCTAATTTAATCACCACGGCACGCACATCTTCCACCATAGCAAGCAACATACGGCGAATATTATCGACCTGCACGGTACCATTGCCTTGATGAGCTAACGTACTTATGGTGGCCATTTGCGACACACCCGTTAATAACACCGCAACATGATTTCCTAAATGCTCTTCGACAGCGTCAATGCTCACTACATCATTTAAATAATAAGGGGTTAAATAGGCGGTGGCTAACGAGTCAGCATCTAAATTTAGCTCAACCAAAATCTCCACCATCTCTATGGCGGTATTTTGGCGTTCGCTATTATCGCAAGTTTGGCAAAGTTGCTGTGCTTTATTGAGTAAGCTAATTTTTTCCTGAGACAAATCAAGAGATTCTACGCGTGAAAAAAAGTCACCCGTTTTGTCATGTTGATGAGATTGACGTGTCGCTACCATAATGCGCTTTACCTCCGTTGAAATAACGCCATAGTTTCGATATGCCCCGTATGAGGGAACATATTCATTAGCCCTATTTTATTAAGTTCAAAGCCGGCTTGCGAAATAATAGCGCTGTCACGGGCTAAGGTAACAGGGTCGCAAGAGACATATAAAATCGCTTTAAACTGCGTTAATGGAAGCTGCTCTAAAACTGCCATAGCACCAGTGCGAGAGGGGTCGAGTACTAAAATATCTAACTCTTTATTAAACCACGGCGCTTTTTTAATACTCGTGGTTAAATCAAAGCAATGAAATTGGGTATTTGTAATAGAGTTAGTGTGCGCATTTTGCGTCGCTAATGCAACCGCCGAAGTAACGCCTTCAATTCCTGTTACTGTTTTAGCCTGCTTTGCTAACACTAAAGAGAAGTTACCAATACCACAAAATAAATCCAGTATATTTTCATCACCTTGTAATGCTAACCAGCTCGCCGCTTGAATTAACATTGCCTGATTTACGCTCGCATTGACCTGAATAAAGTTATTTAGTCCAAATTCAAATTTTATATCTAACTGATCAAGCTTATAAAATGGCATCGCTAAATGGGCATGATCAATGGTATCGCTATCACTTTGCCACACTAATTGCCAATGATGCGCCGAGACACTTTGCTCAACAAACGCTTTATCTGTGGGCGAAATGGCTTTTGTATGACGAATAACAATAAAGTGTTGCTCATCTGCAGCGCATAACTGCAAATGACTTATACTGTGCAGCGCCTTATTATGATTAATTATGTTATCAAATACGTTAAATACCTCTGCAAATACGTCACTTATTACTGGGCAATGATTAATGCTAACAATACTTTTAGAGCCACGTGCTCTATAGCCTACCCGCATTTTTTTTGCTGCTTTGTCGAACATTACGGCAATGCGGGCACTACGTCGGTAATGCGTTGCTTGGCTTAGCAGCGGAGCTTGCCAGTTTAAATCGGTTAATTTTGCAAACTTGGCAAATAATTGATTTACCGCCGCTTGCTTTTCAACGACTTGTTGTGTGGCATCTAAATGCTGTAACTGACAACCACCGCATTGGCTGTAGTGTTCACAAATGGGTGTGGTGCGATATTCACTGGCTTTGAGTATTTTAAGCGTGTCAGCTTGGCTGTAACGCGCTTTATCATCAACTAACTTGGCTTTTACTCGCTCACCAGGTAATGCCCCACTGACAAAACACACTTTATTATTATGTTTAGCAATACCACGTCCGTGGTGATCCATAGCCGTTATATCAAGTTCAAGTGATTGCTGTTGAAGTGGTTTTTTCTTTGCTTTAAATATTTGTGCCATTAGGCATTACCTTAAAGGGTTGATGAATCACGTCTCTACCTAGATACTTTGAGAATAACTATGAGTATGTATATACTCACATTCAATAAAAATGATAATAATGCTCAGATTATGACCAAACTAGGCTTGCGCGATTCTGTTTTAACACTCACCCTGATCCCCACAGTGATCATCGGGCTATTACTAGGTGGTTATTTTACAATAAATCGTTACATTGAGCTTGATGAAATTTTATATCAACAAGGCACAACGATTGCTGAACCTCTGGCTATTGCACTTGAACAACCTTTACTGGAAAAAAATAAAAAACTGCTTAATCGCATCATTCGCTATACACACAACAAACACTCCCCTTCGATTAAATCGATTGCCATCTTTAATGATAACAACCAACTTATTATAACCAGTAATTATCATCGCTCATTCGACACTTTAATTGAGCAAACGCAATTAAATGGCTTTAAAGCCACCTATGTTCAGCAAAGTGAAGACTTAGTAACCTTTTTCACCCCTATCATTAACCATACAACCCCCAATAGCGACTGGAATACTTCTGAGTTCCAAACCTCGTTGGGCACCGTTGTGATTCAGCTTAACCGCGATAAAGCTGTTATTGGCCAACAACGTGCATTATTGGTCAGCGGTATTATTATTATTATCGCCTTAGTATTAGCCGCTATTTTAGCGCTAAGACTTAGTCGGATGTTTATGACCCCGCTTAATAAGTTAGTACTTGCTACCGACAGGTTGATTGAAGGTAAAAGACAAACCGGATTAACTGAACCCATGAATGGCGAGTTTGAGTTATTACGTGAGGGGCTCAATACCATCTCGCATTCTATGGTGATGCAAAAAGATGAAATGCAAAAAAATATTGATCAGGCAACCAGCGATTACCGCGAAACGCTTGAACAATACGAAACACAAAATATCCAGCTCACCATGGCTAAAAAAGAAGCGCAGGATGCTAACCGTGTTAAATCTGACTTCTTAGCTAAAATGAGTCATGAGTTACGCACCCCACTTAACGGGGTTATTGGATTTACCCGTCAGCTTTATAAAACGCCTCTGAATAAAAACCAAAAAGATTACCTTGATACCATAGAGCTTTCGGCTAACAGCTTAATGACTATTATTAGTGACATATTAGATTTCTCCAAGTTAGAAGCAGGAGCCATGGAGCTTGAGTCTATTCAGTTTCAACTGCGCGATAGCGTAAACGAAGTTATGACCTTACTGGCACCTAGCGCACACGACAAACAACTTGAGCTTTCTATTTATATTAATCCTCAGGTGCCCGACCACTTAACCGGCGACCCCACACGGTTTAAACAAGTGCTGATTAACTTGTTAAGTAACGCAATTAAATTTACTGAAAAAGGCGCGATAAAAGTTGATATTAGCCATCGTTTGCTTGATGAAGAGCGCACCTCTGTCTTAGTGTCAGTCGCAGATACTGGGGTAGGTATTCCAGCAGATAAACAAGACGCGCTATTCACCGCCTTTGGTCAAGCCGACTCCAGTATTACCCGCAAATTTGGCGGTACCGGCTTAGGGCTTATTATTACTAAACATATCGTTGAAGCAATGAGCGGCCGTATTACCTTAAATTCAGCCCCTGGTAGCGGTACTTGTTTTACCTTTAATGGCGTATTTAGATTACCAAATCATGTATTTATCAACGATTTGCCTACCCAGTCATTAATTGGTAAACGTGTTCTTTATTTAGAGCCGCATAAGCATACCCATCATGCTGTTGCCTCATTATTACAAGAGTGGAAAGTCAGTGTCACTCCTTGCTATAACGAAACCGAATTTTTAGAGTGCATAAAAAATTCAGAGATCAATTTTGATATTTGTCTTATTGGTCACATGGCATCAGTTGACGATATGCAGCGTTTAAAAAGCTATGTAAAAGCGGTTAGAGAATCAACCGATTATTTATATTTAATGCTCAATACCGTATCGCACAACATGCGCGAAGCCTTCATCGGCAGCGGCGCTGACGCCTGTTTGAGTAAACCTCTTAATCACCGAAAGCTATGTGAGCTATTAGCTGCGCCTTATCGACTCGACCACCCGGCACATAATATAGAACAGCATGAACAAACCCTGCTGCCGCTAAAGGTGTTAGTGGTGGATGATAATGACGCTAATTTAAAATTAATTTACACCCTACTCAACGAGCAAGTTGAATTAATTGATACCGCACATAATGGGTCACAAGCGTATAGTTTAAGCAAAAGCCATAAATATGATGTGATTTTTATGGATATTCAAATGCCTATAATGGATGGTATTACAGCCTGTAAACTCATTAAAGAGTCATCTTTGAATGAAGATACCCCTATTATTGCCGTGACGGCGCATGCACTTAATAGTGAAAAAGAGCAGTTATTAAAAGATGGTTTTGAAGGTTATTTAACTAAGCCTATCGATGAAGATATGCTAAACCAGATTATTTGCGATCATAGCCCGCAATTACCAGTGAGTCGTGATAAGTCAAAAAGCACATTTGAACATAGCCCTGCCCCTTTTGATAGCACTCGCCTTGATTGGACGCTAGCATTGCAACGTGCAGGCGGTAAAGCAGAATTAGCCAATGAAATGCTTAATATGTTACTGCTAAGCGTGCCCGAAACCCTGAACTTACTAAATCAAGCAATAAGCAGCGAAGATTGCCCTCAAGTACTTAGCGTTATCCATAAATTTCATGGCGCATGCTGCTATACAGGTGTACCAAAATTAAAAACATTGGCTGAAACGATCGAAACATCACTTAAAAATGAATGTACGCTTGAGAATATTGAGCCCGAGTTATTTGAGTTGCAAGACGAGCTTGAAAACTTACTTGTTGATGCCAACATTGATATCAGTAATAAATAAGCTCGTCTTTAATATTGTTAATTATAACTCTACGCGCGAGCTTCAAGCATTAAGCGTTTCATATCACGAACCGCTTTATCTAAACCGTCAATGGCTGCGCGGGCAATAATAGCGTGGCCAATGTTTAGCTCATAAATCTCTGGCATCGCTGCAATTGGTTTTACATTGTGATAATGCAGACCATGGCCCGCATTAACAATTAAACCAATACTGGCTGCATATTTCACGCCTTGGCGAATGTGCTCGAGCTCTTTGGCGGTGTCTTCATCGTTGGTGGCATCTGCGTAAGCCCCAGTGTGAATTTCAACATAAGGTGCACCACACGCTTTTGCTGCATCTAACTGCGCTTTATCAGCATCAATAAACAGTGATACTTTAATTCCAGCTTGTGTTAATGTTTTAGTCGCAGCGGCTATTTTATCGATATTGCCTGCCACATCTAAGCCCCCTTCGGTAGTAAGCTCTTCACGTTTTTCAGGCACTAAGCATACATATTCAGGTTTAACCTCAAGTGCAATAGCAATCATTTCATCGGTTACTGCGGTTTCAAGGTTCATACGTGTTTGAATGGTTTTAGCCATTACATACACATCGCGGTCTTGAATGTGTCTGCGGTCTTCGCGTAAATGAATAGTAATGCCATCAGCACCGGCATGCTCTGCAACACTGGCTGCATGGGCAGGATCAGGATAAGAAGTGCCTCGTGCTTGGCGAAGCGTTGCAATATGATCTACGTTCACGCCTAGAAGAATATCTTTCATTTTTGTACCTGTGAAATTTGTTTATTGAGAGGCCGTAAATAATTCACGACTTTTTAATGGCTTGTTGCCCAACAGTGGTTTTAATAAATAACGACTTAATTGCTTTGCCATATATAACACATCCGCTTGGCTAAAGTCATGATTTGCTATGGCATTGAGTTGTGAACCAGTAAACCCAGAACGCGAGTCGTGTTGCACCGCAAAGCCCACTTCTGCAAAGTAGCTATACGTTTGCGTGTCATCAATTGGCTCACCATCCGCATCAAAACTAAAATCAACCCCATAACCTAGTAGTTCTAGCAATTGAAACTCATAAGAGCGAAGCACTGCTTGCATGTCAGTCCCGCTATTAAGGTTTTCTAGGTGAGTTTTATAAAGTTGAAAAACCTGATCAATGGGTTCATTAATCGGCACAATTCGGTTGGTTAATTCATTTAAATAAAAGCCACAGTAAAGCTTATCACCGGTTAAAAATAACGGATTACCATGAAGCTCAAATTTATTGATGTACTTTAAATCGTATTTGCCATTGTAATGGACGAGTAAGGCTTGAAATGGTTGGAGTTGAGCTTTGTATTTAGTGGCCTGGCGGCCACTAACTCGTGCGAGCATTCTAAGCTGGCCAACGCCTTCTACTAGCATATCGAGCATTACTTGCGAGTCGCTATATGGACGCCGATGTAATAAATAAGCTTTATAGAAGTCGCTGTCCATAAATTATGCTGCGTATAAAATGTTAATCTTCACCGTAACCTAAGCTTCTTAAGGCACGCTCATCGTCAGCCCAGCCCGATTTAACTTTAACCCACAGTTCTAAAAACACTTTATTTTCAAGCATTTCCTCTAAGTCTTTACGCGCTTCACGGCCGATTACTTTTAGCTTTTCGCCTTTGTTACCAATTACCATGCGCTTTTGCGTTTCGCGCTCAACTAGTATCAGGCCATTAATATGCCAAATACCGTTTTCTTGCCATTTAAACTGCTCTATTTCCACAGTCACTGAATACGGTAACTCTTCACCCATAAAGCGCATTAGCTTTTCACGGATAACTTCAGCCGCCATAAAGCGCATTGAGCGGTCAGTTACGTAGTCATCAGGAAAGTAAAATTCGCACGGTGGTAAGCGCTTAGTCACTTCTTCTTTGATCAGGTTAATGTTTTTACCCTGAGTCGCAGATACAGGCATAATACCGACAAAATCAAACTTATCGCCTAAAAACTTCATATGTGGAAGTACAAGGTCGCGATCTTTCACTTGGTCAATTTTGTTAATAACTAACAATACCGGCTTGCCACTTTGGCTTACTTTGTTAAGTACCATGTCGTCATCGGCATTCCAATGAGTGCCTTCAACCACAAAAATGATCAGCTCAACATCACCAATTGAGCTAGACGCTGCACGGTTCATTAAACGGTTAATAGCACGCTTTTCTTCAACGTGCAGGCCTGGGGTATCGACGTACACCGCTTGGTGCTTACCCTCAGTATGAATACCCATAATACGGTGGCGCGTGGTTTGTGGCTTACGTGAGGTAATACTGACTTTTTGCTCAATAATTTCATTAAGCAGTGTTGATTTACCCACATTAGGACGGCCAACAATCGCAACCATGCCACAAAATGTGTCTATTTCGCCTTCATGAGGCTGTATTAAGGTATCAAGATTCATTTTTAAGTATCTTCAATGCTTTTTCGGCCGCTTTTTGTTCGGCTTTACGCCGTGAGCTGCCAACAGAAATAATGCTATCCATTCCATCAACGATACATTCAACCGTGAATGTTTGATTGTGTGCCTGACCTTTAGTATCAACTACGGTATAGCCTGGTAATGATAGCTTACGAGCTTGCAAATACTCTTGCAGCAGGGTCTTAGGATCTTTTTGGTTAAGCCCTGGTGAAATAGCATCTAAACGTGATTCATACCACGCTAAAATAAGCTCGCCGCAGCGATCTATGTCTGAATCTAAAAATACAGCGCCAATAATAGCTTCAACTGCATCCGCTAGGGTTGACTCGCGTCTAAAACCACCACTTTTTAGCTCGCCAGGACCTAAGCGTAGGTAATCACCAAGCTCAAATTCAAGGCCAAATTCAGCTAACGTCTGGCCGCGAACTAAAGTCGAACGCATGCGGCTTAAATCGCCTTCGCGTGCTTTAGGAAATTTAGCGTACAGTGCATTGGCAATGACAAAGCTCAAAATTGAGTCGCCCAAAAATTCGAGTCGCTCGTTATGTTGACCTTTGTGGCTGCGATGCGTCATTGCTTGCTCAAGTAACCCTTGATCAGCAAATGTGTAGCCAATTCTTTTGTATAACTCTGTTACATTTTTTTTCATTGTTACTGAATATTACCTAGGCGTTCAAAACGAACACCAGTTGGAACCCATCCTGGTAAAATGTCATCTGGGCCATTATCAAATTCAAAACTCATCCATATAAAGACAGCTTTACCCACCAAGTTTTCTTTTGGTACAAAGCCCCAAAAGCGACTATCTTGGCTGTTATCGCGATTATCACCCATCATAAAGTAATGATCAGCTGGAACCACCCATTCGTCCGCAGGTGTGCCCAATTGCTGGTAGTAACGCCCCTTACGTTCAGGCGATTTTGGGTTGATTAAAATGTCATGGTTAGTCGTGGTTAAATCTTCATTTAAACGCGCTAAATCCATTGGGCCTTGCTTAAATTCATTATCATTAATTAATTTAAAATCAATTTTATTGAATTCATTACAAAGAAGTGCGCCCTTTTGAACTTCACCTTCTTCGCATTTTGGTTGAATATATAAACGCTTATCACGATAAACAATTTTATCGCCAGGTAAACCTATAGCACGTTTAATATAGTCCACTCTCTCATCTAACGGGTATTTAAAAACAACAATATCGCCACGCTCTGGTTCGCTTACATCCACTAATTGGCTGCGCCATACTGGGTCTTTAATCCCATAAGAATACTTTTGCACTAAAATAAAATCACCCACTAATAAGGTGGGCATCATTGAACCCGATGGGATCTGAAACGGCTCAAAAATAAATGATCTAAAAATAGTGATAGCAGCAATCATCGGAAAAATCGACTTTGCTGTTTCAGTAATCATTGGCTCAGGCGCAATCAATGCTGCGGTTTCTTCATCAAGTTGACCACCGGCAGAAGTTTGAGCAATTGCTAAACGTTCCTGCCTTTTAGGGGCAAACATTAAGTGATCTATTAACCATATTAGACCTGAGCCTAAAGTTAACAACACCAATAAAACTGAAAAGTAGCCAGCCATTTATTATCCTTTATTTTTATTTACCAACTTTCAAAATGGCTAAGAACGCTTCTTGAGGCACTTCAACGTTACCAAGTTGCTTCATTCGCTTTTTACCATCTTTTTGTTTTTGAAGTAATTTCTTCTTACGGCTCACGTCACCACCGTAACATTTAGCGATTACGTTTTTACGTAGTTGCTTAACAGTTGTTCGGGCGATTACATGTTGTCCAATTGCTGCCTGAATCGCAATATCAAACATTTGACGTGGTATAAGTTCTTTTAACGCATCAGCAAGCTGTCGACCACGTGATTGTGCGCTGTCGCGGTGAACAATGATAGCCAATGCATCCACACGCTCGCCATTGATAAGTATATCTACACGTACCATGTCTGAAGTTTGGAAATGCTTAAAGTTATAATCAAGCGAGGCAAAACCACGGCTTGTTGATTTTAGCTTATCAAAGAAGTCCATTACCACTTCAGCCATTGGCAGTTCATACGTTACTGCAACTTGCTTACCGTGATAACTCATTTTAGTTTGCATACCGCGCTTATCAACACATAAGGTGATTACGCTGCCTAAGTACTCTTGTGGAACTAAAATATTAGCTTCTACAACCGGCTCACGTATCTCTAAAATATCGTTAACTGGCGGAAGATCAGACGGGTTATCAATTTGCGTCGTGCCCTCTTTAGTTACCACCTCGTAAATAACCGTTGGTGCCGTGGTGATTAAATCAATGTCGTATTCACGCTCTAAACGCTCTTGGATAATTTCCATGTGTAACATGCCCAAGAATCCACAACGGAAACCAAACCCTAACGCAGTTGAATTTTCTGGTTCAAAGAATAACGAGGCATCGTTTAAGCTAAGTTTGTTAAGGGCATCGCGGAATGACTCGTAATCATCAGAGGCTATTGGGAACATACCCGCATAAACTTGCGGCTTAATTTTTTGAAAACCAGGTAAGCGCAGTGGTGCCGCATTTTTTTGATGAGTAATGGTATCACCCACCGGTGCACCATGTATTTCTTTGATACCAGCAATAACAAAGCCTACTTCACCAGTGCGTAAAACACCGGTGTTAGTTTGTTTAGGCGTAAAAATCCCCACATGATCTGCGGTATGTACGTTCTCGTTTGACATGATTTTAATTTTGTCGCCCGCGCGAAGTTCGCCATGTTTGATACGCACTAGCGATACAACGCCTTGGTACGGGTCAAACCAAGAATCGATAATTAGCGCTTGTAATGGCGCGTCTTTATCACCAACTGGTGGCGGTACATCTTTAACGATCATTTCAAGTACTTCAGCAATACCTACACCTGTTTTGGCGCTACATTGCACCGCATCAAGGGCATCAATACCAATAATGTCTTCAATTTCTTCGGCTACACGTAATGGATCAGCTTGCGGTAAATCAATTTTATTAAGTACCGGTATAACTTCTAAGTCCATTTCAATGGCGGTGTAACAGTTTGCTAATGTTTGCGCTTCTACGCCTTGACCAGCATCAACAACGAGCAGTGCCCCTTCACAAGCCGCTAAAGAACGCGATACTTCATAGGTAAAGTCAACGTGCCCAGGGGTGTCGATAAAGTTAAGCTGGTAAGTTTCACCATCATTCGCTTTATAATTTAAGGTTACACTTTGTGCCTTGATGGTAATGCCACGTTCACGTTCAATATCCATTGAATCCAGAACTTGCTTCTGCATTTCACGGTCGGTTAAACCACCACAAACTTGGATCAAACGGTCAGAAAGGGTCGATTTACCATGGTCAATGTGGGCGATGATCGAAAAATTACGGATATGCTTCATAAACTGGATTCTAAACTTCTATTTTAAAGGACTAAGGTCATATGCCTAAATAACTTGAAAATACTTGCTGTGTATTTTCAAGTTACTGTGGCATAAAAACGCAATTTTACATTTAATTGGCGTCAATCACCATCTATTTGAGTTAAAGGGAGGCTAATTGGATGAATTTTTATCACTTTTATCTCATGTCTTAATGATTTCACCCATGTTTTAGCAATTAAAAAGCCGGTGATCCCACCCAATATCGCGGCTAAAATTTGCCAGCCTTCGGCTAACAATATCAATTCACTGGCTATTAAAGCGAATATTAAACTCAAAAACAAAGGCAGCATGTAAACTGCAAAGGCATGCTTTACAACATGGCTATCATCCAATGACAAAGTTACTTTTTGGCCTATTTCTAACTGTGTTTCAAATTTATAAGGTAATGTTTTTTTGGCGGTACCAAATAACTTACTAAACACTTGTGAGCCACAGCGTCCATTACAGCCTTCACAGGCCTGTTTTTGTTGGGCTTCTAAATGCGCAACGTGGCCACTTAGGGCCACGACGGTTAACGTTTGTTCAATCATAGTTTAGTTACTTTATAATGCCCGCGATACAGACTCAGCAATGGCTTTGGCGCTCATGGTTGGAATGTTTCCCACCACAGAGACATCAAAATTTCCGCCGTTGTGTACATAAATCGTAGTTGCCCCTGAGGTGAGGGCACCGCTTAAACGCTTACCCGGTAGTGGTCGTTGTACAAACACAGATACTTCAACAAACCCATCAGAAAATAAATAATAATCTGTTAATTCATTATTTAAGTCGAGCTTATGCCTGTCTGACTTAAGTAATTCAAACCCCTCAGGTAACCAGCCAATAGTCCAATTCATGGCATTCGCTTTAGTTTTTTCGTCAATTGAATTGGCAGGTAATGGGGTTGGAAAGTTACGATTAAGCACTTCTAATAATAAGTTTGCCGGTTGCTCAGTCACGCTAATATGAGTGAGCTGTAATTGCTCAAGCGCTTCACCTTGATGATTAACATACGCCGCTTTTAATAATAACGACGACTCAGTATCAATCCATATCCAATAGTTATATTTGTCTTCGTTTTTAGATTCAATTCGAACTAATTGCGCGGGACGCCCAGCAATACGGCCTTTACCACCAAGCACAAAATCATAATGCGCACTTAAGCGGTTAATATCTTTAAAAAGCACTTCAGGAATAGGGCCGGCAATTGAGTCGGTTGTTAATGAATACGGCTCTGATTGTGGCTCAAAATAGGTAACTTGGTTGTCAATGCGGATCATTTCAAGGCCAGCACCGTTGAGTAAACTCAAATGCTCAAGCTCAACGTCCCCCTGTTTAGCATGCACCCAACGGTAGGGCTCCATACTTTTGCCTTTAACAACAACAAAAGAGGCATCAAAATTACGTGTATGAACTGCACTGGCCATTTCAAGCAGTAAATCTTTAGCGGGGTTTGTGTCATTGGCAAAAGCATTAAAACTTAACACCAACGACATAACAAAAGTTATTACTTTCATCTAATTAGTTTTTTTCCTCTTGCGACGTTTCATCTGTTTTCGCAGTTTTCAACGAATGAGCCACACGTGCTTGACGCTGGTGTTCAAGTACTAGAGCGCCAATACGTTGCTGTTGAAGCTCTCGTAAGCCTTGCTCTGCGTTCTCTAGCGCCGGTGCTGATGAATAACTCACTGGCGATGCCATGCCGGTTAACGGCGTGGTTTGTAATAAAGGAATTTCGTTTTGCACAGCATCTTCACCTTGCGGCAAGGTGTTCACGCCAACAATAGTAAACATTGCCACACTAGCTGCAATTGCTAACTGCGCAACCGGCTTGCGCCAATTAAACGCCACGATTTTATTATCGGCTTCAGTATTTACCGACTTTGCCACACTTTCAGACTGGCTAAAGTCTGCATAAACCGGCTCACTATCAAGTGCTAACGAAATGCGATCGCTAATATCAAAATCCATATTTTTGTTGTTTTCTTTAGCTCGCATTGCATCACCGATTAACGCGTAACGGCCAAATGTAGCTACATCAGCAGATGCAATCTCGGCATCATTTAATGCTTGCTCACCGTCAAGTAATGCTGATAACGATTCGTTATCTAAGCGGTTAACGTGTGCTTTTGTCATACTAAGACTCGCCTATTAATGGGTTTAATTTGTTATCAATTGCTTCACGGGCACGAAAAATACGCGAACGCACCGTCCCGACTGGGCAATCCATCACCACGGCTATTTCTTCATAGCTCATCCCCTCAATTTCTCTAAGGGTAATCGCGGTTTTAAGATCTTCAGGCAAACTATCAATCGTATTAAAAATAACAGCGCGTACTTCTTCGCTTAATAGTAAATTTTCAGGTGATGCGTTTGAACGCATTGAATCAGCACCCTCATAAAACTCGGCATCGTCAGCGTCTATATCATTTGCTGGCGGTTTACGCCCTTGAGCCACTAAGTAATTTTTAGCACAATTAACGGCGATACGGTAAAGCCAAGTATAAAAAGCACTGTCACCACGAAAATTAGGAAGGGCACGATACGCTTTAATAAACGCCTCTTGTGCTACATCAGCAATGTCACCCTGATTTGATACATAACGTGAGATCAAACCGGCAATCTTGTTCTGATACTTCTTAACTAATAGGTTAAAGGCGTTTTTATCTCCCTGCTGAACCCTTTTCACTAACGCTAAATCTAATTCCTGCTCGCTCATTCGAGCCGGTACTCCTCTGATTGATTCTTGCTTATTATTCATAGTGTCGCCATTGTTCACACCTACTCTGACCCTTAGATGAATAAAAAGTTCTGCTTCATATTGTTTTTTTATAAAATAGCTAAAAAATTACGTATTTATACGCTAAAACCACTTCGTGGTAGTGCTACAAATATGGTACAACTATAAGTATTAAAAATAAATATTGCTCTATCTGAGCATTGTAACCGCAAAGTACCTCACAGATGAACCAAAATAAACATCACATTACCGATGTCGCTATTATTGGTAGCGGCGCAGCAGGCTTATCACTTGCTTTATCTTTGGCTAATTACTGTAACGTTACCGTAATTAGTAAAGGTGAATTAACCGAAGGTTCTACTCTTTATGCCCAAGGCGGAATTGCCGCTGTTTTTGATAAAAAAAATGACAGTATAGAGTCTCACGTTGAAGATACCTTAGACGCCGGTGGCGGTTTATGCGACAGAGAGGCGGTTCATTACACTGCCAGCAATGCTCATGACTGCCTGCAATGGCTGATTGACCAAGGCGTGCCTTTTGATATGGAGTTTGATAGCAAAGGTAAAGAGCGCTTTCATTTAACTCGTGAAGGTGGGCATAGCCACCGACGCATTTTGCATGCAGCCGATGCCACAGGCAAAGCTGTGCAAACAACCTTGATTAGCCAAGTTCAAGCGCATAGCAATATCACCTTGTTAGAGCATTACAACGCGATTGATTTAATTACCGATAAAAGTATCGGCAAAACGGGTTCACATGTTCATGGCATGTATGTGTGGAATAAAAAAGCCAAAAAAGTAGAAACAATTGGCGCAAAATTTGTTGCCCTAGCAACGGGTGGCGCAAGTAAAGTATACCTTTATACCTCTAACCCTGATGTTTCTAGCGGTGATGGTATTGCCATGGCATGGCGTGCAGGGTGTCGCGTTGCTAATATGGAATTTAATCAATTTCATCCAACCAGTCTTTATCACCCTGAGTTGCAAAACTTTTTAATTACCGAAGCAATGCGTGGTGAGGGAGCCTATTTAAAACGCCCAGATGGCACGCGATTCATGAAAGAGTTTGATGAGCGAGAAGAACTCGCCCCGCGCGACATAGTCGCGCGCGCTATCGATTTTGAAATGAAGCGCCTTGGTGCAAATTGCTTATATTTAGATATTAGCCACAAAGACAAAGATTTTATTATTGAACACTTCCCAACGATTTACGCCAAATGTTTAAGCGTAGGGCTTGATATCACCAAGGAGGCAATTCCTGTTGTCCCTGCTGCGCATTATACCTGTGGCGGCGTTATGACCGACTTTAATGGCAAAACCGACTTAGCTAATTTATACGCTGTGGGTGAAGTGGCTTACACTGGGCTGCACGGTGCTAACCGTATGGCAAGTAACTCATTATTAGAGTGCATTGTATTTGCCCATGCAGCAGCAAAAGACATTTTGAGTAAAATAGAGACCGCTCCTGCACTGGTTGAGTTACCTAGTTGGGATGAAAGCCGCGTATCTAACTCAGATGAAGAAATCGTGATCACCCATAACTGGCATGAGCTGCGATTATTTATGTGGGACTATGTTGGGATTGTGCGCTCAACCAAACGACTTGAACGCGCGCTTCATCGTGTTGAACTATTACAGCAAGAAATCCACGATTACTACGCGAACTTTAGAGTGAGTAATAACTTACTTGAGTTACGTAACTTAGTTCAAGTAGCCGAGCTTATAATTAGAAGTGCTATGGAACGTAAAGAAAGTCGCGGACTGCACTTTACCATTGACTACCCAGAGCAAAACGAAAATCCAACGCCGACTATTTTGACTCCAAAGCGCAATTAATTGCCGCAAGTGTTGCGCGTTTTAAACGCGCGTAGCTTTGCTCATCAACACTATTGGCTGAGATAATCAGCCAATAGTTTTCACTAAAGCCATTAATATACAACCACACACTGCGACCAAGTAATCGGCTTTGCTTACCAATAACCCCTTGAATTAGAAGCTTTTCATTCTCAAAACGAAATTGATTTGGCTCTAATAATATAACGCCCTGCTCTGGCTGAGTAGCCACGATTTTTCGCCAAACGATAATGCCAGCAACGATATTAAGCGCAATGCAAAAAAGAGTTGCCAAAATAGAAGTGGTAAATAAGCATAATATTAAAGTTAGCACACAAAAAAAGACCACAATCTGTTTGTGGTCTGTCTGATTATTTGTGACGGTAAACCTATACACGAACTCGGTCTAAAATTAGCTCAACCATACTGTTTAGCTCAACGTCTTTACATTTTTCATGGCCCATAAACCAAGCAAATAAATCTGGGTCTTCTTGTGTTAATAAGCGCTGAAAAGTCGCCTGCTGTTTAGCATCTAACGAGTCATAAGCTTCTTCAACAAACGGCATAAACAAAACATCTAGTTCTAACATGCCACGGCGGCAAGCCCAACGGATACGTGCTTTACTATGTATTTCAACCATTTTAAACCTCATATTTAATTAATTCGAGTTTAACAAATGCGCGTTAATTTAACAGCACTAAATTATAAAAAACAACGCTTGTTGGTGGCTGTACCATCGGCTTTAACTACGTTATTATGTGATTTCATTTGTTATTGCAAAGAAGGTGTTTATGTCTCTGGTTTATGCATGTCCTTTATCACATCAGGTTATTAGCCTCTCAGGCACAGATAAATTATCTTACCTACACGGACAAATCACTCAAGATCTCAATAAAATCAACAACAACAACTTTTTGTGGACAGGTCACTGTAGCGCAAAAGGTAAGCTGTGGGGTGTATTTAAGCTATTTTCTTACCAGCAAAACTATTATTTAACCGGATCAAGTGCTGAAGTAGAACGCTCACTGGCTGAGTTAAAAAAATACGCTGTATTTGCAAAAGTTGAAATTAATAAAGCCCCAGAGCGATTAATTGGTTTATTAGGTGATGGCCTAACTGATTTGCTTACGCAACTTGATATTCACTTTAGTGACGATGCCACAGCATGCGACTTTGCTAACGGCAAAGCCCTTAAACTTGCGCCAAACCGCGTTTTACTTATGGTTGATAGCCAATTTTGCTTACCTGATGAAGTATCTACCCTCGACAACGACGCTATGTGGCAACAGGCCTCACTACTAGCTGGTGAGCCTCAGTTAAGCGTTGATGCAATTGATGAATATGTGCCGCAAATGGTTAACCTTCAAGCCATCAATGGCATCAGTTTTAAAAAGGGTTGCTACACCGGCCAAGAAACCGTCGCACGTATGAAATACTTAGGTAAAAATAAACGTGCCATGTATATCGTTACAGGGCAAAGTGAAGGATTGCTCGATGCACCCGATATCGAAACCCAGTTAGGTGAAAACTGGCGCCGCGCGGGCAAACTTATTGCGCAAAGCTTTAATGAAAAAACACACACTTTAACTGGCTTAGTTGTGTTGCCAAACGATACTGACACCGCTCAGGTTCTTCGTGCAAAACATACCCCTTCGGTAGAGCTAAACATTCTGCCTCTACCTTACTCTCTTGAAGATGAATAATAGGAATGACTATGATCGTTGCAGCAAATAAAGTGGTAAAAATGCATTACTCTGTACTAGATAATGACGGCAATACCATTGATAACTCATTTGGCGGTGAGCCATTAATTTTTATCGTTGGTACGGGTTACCTGATCTCAGGACTTGAAAACGCGCTGCAAGGCAAACAAGCTGGCGATACACTAAGTGTAAAAGTTGAACCTGAAGAAGGTTACGGTGAGCGTCATGATCACCTCATGCAAGCAGTGCCAAAATCAATGTTTGAAGGCATGGACATTGAAGTGGGCATGCAATTTCGTGCAACCACCGATGACGGCGACCAGTCAGTCATGATCATCGATATTCAAGACGAAGAAGTGATTGTTGATGGTAACAACCCACTCGCTGGTATTACGCTCAATTTTGATGTAGAGATTTTAGAAGTACGCGATGCAACGGCTGAAGAGCTTGAGCATGGCCATGTACATGGTGAAGGCGGTTGTGGTCACGATCACTAAACCCTAACCCAGTAATAAAAAAAGCGCCTCAGGCGCTTTTTTTATAGCATATTATTATGCGTACGTAATTTAACTTGAGGCTCTGCTGCAGGTGCTTCGCCAGGGGTTATTTTATCTTCAAGCGCAGCAACTAATCCTGCTTGGTCATTAGTCCCTAAGCGGTATTGGCTGCCATCTTTAAGCGTTAATTGCACGGCACTAAAGCCTGATACTGAATAAATCCAACCATCATGTGTAATGCGAATACCAATACCGTGACGGTATGAGTTTTGTACTGCTTTTACGTCAACTATGTCCTCTAGTGCTAATTTTTGACCCGCAACGCCTGGACCAAATGCCCAGCTAATATGGGCTTCATCAACTTTAATGGTTAAACCATGAAATAAAAAACCCACCAGCAATAAAATACCTGCAAATACCATTAACGGCACATCGGCACCCATTAAATTCCATGCAAGTGCAACAAAACCACCTATCCATGCCAATACTACAAATATAAATACCGCATACTGCTTATGCTGATACATAACACTCTCAATTAAAAAGTTAAAAAATTAAAAACTGTATACTAACGTTGCGCTGAGCTCTGAATCATATTTAAGCTTATCTTCTTCAGGCTTAGAGTTATAACGGTACATATAAGCAAACTTGAGCGATACAGCCCCAACCACTTGGCTAATTAAGGCGGTTTCTGACTTTAACCGTGAGTTAAGCCCAGATAAAGACTGCTCTATACTAATGTCTTGATTAAATCGGGTGCGCTTAGATACTAATCGCTCCCATTGCATGGCAATACGTAACAAGTAACCCATTTTGTCTTTATCGTCTTCGCTTATTGTTGACTCATCATCAGCAACGGAGCGATATAAACCAGGGCCAATATCTATATCTACTTTGTTTTTAACCCCTTGATAAATACGTGCACCATAGCCGGTTGCCACCGTACTTTTAAAATCAAGACCGCTAAATTCATCCTCTTCATAATCGCCATAAATAAAGAAAGACGAATTTTTAACACCAACTTTATAGTTACCCTGCGCAGAAACAAACACGCGATTAGCCGTAACATCAGACTGGCCCGTTTCTTCATTTTCGTCACGTTTGTATAAGGAATCTATTTTGAATTGATTACGCCAGTTTTCAAAATCTTGGTAAAGATTACCTTTGAGTTTAAAACTGGTTGAGTTGGTATTACCTCTACTTAAAATAAAACCAAACTCGGTATCACCATAAAGTACTTCGCCTTTGTGTAGCTCATGAATTTCTTCATCAGAGAGCTCCCCATATTGATGAAAATCTTCAAAGGGATCCACTGCCCAGCTGTAGGAGCTAAATAATAAAAGCAGTAATACAACGTACTTTCGCAAAATACATTCTCTTGCAAATGGTAATAATGAAAAGGGGCCGAAAAAGTTATTCACTTTCTTTCCATAAAATATGGCAAAAAGGCGCGTCTTTATCACGGCTAATTAAAATTTTCGCAAATAAGACGTCTTCGTTATCAAACTCAAGGCCTACTAATACTTGAATAAAATGCTCAGGCTCTATTTCTAGTGCAACAAAATCTTGCCACTGTTCATCGGGCTCATCTTCTTCAATAAAGCCAAGTTCTTCACGATGCAGGTTAAATTCTTCAACATCTTTATCACTCAGGTTGTTGGGAGCCAGCTCCAAAAAAATATCATAAGCTTGATGGGTTGCTTCTTCTACCGTAAATAAACGTGGACCTGACATGAGTGGTTAACCTCTGAGCTTTTAAGTTGGCGCCATAATATCAAAAGTTATTAGTGTTTTGATAAAAAAAACACGTTAAATACTGACTTTTTTGCTTTTACCTAATACTTATAGATATTAATGGATTGGTTAGCATTAGGGTCTGTTGACTTTTAAAGATTAAATTTGCCTTGAAAGATAACAGACCGCAATTGCATTAAAAAATTCACTTTGTTTTTTATTCATCTTCACCCACTTTACTTAGCACAAATAAAAACATAAGCTCAAGTAACAGGTCAGAGGAGTGCAAGATGATAAAACTAGAAAAAAAACAGGGCATTGCCACCGTCACATTAAATCGAGTAGAAAAACAAAATGCCTTAAGCTTTACTATGTTTATTGAGCTTAACAAGGTGATTAAAAATATTAAAAAAGATGCCAATATTCGTGCGGTTGTATTAACCGGTGAAGGCGAACACTTTTGTGCAGGGCTTGATATTAACGCGGTTATGGCCTCGCCAATAAATATTATAAAACTCCTATTTAAATGGCTTCCTGGTAATCAAAATTTAGCGCAAAAAGTAGTACTTGGTTGGCAATCATTGAGTGTGCCTGTTATTGCAAAAATAAACGGAAATTGCCTTGGGGGTGGATTGCAAATAGCACTGGGTGCCGATTACCGGATTGTTCACCACGATGCCAAACTCGCCATTATGGAAGCGCGCTGGGGGTTATGCCCAGATATGGGCGCTAATGTTATGCTTTCAGGCTTAGTAAAACGCGACCAAGCGCTTTGGTTAGCAAGTCACGCAAATCCAATAAACGCACAACATGCTTTTGAACTAGGTTTAGTAACCAAAACAACCGACGATACAGATAAAGCAACTAAAGAGATGCTTGATACACTGCTAGCGCGCTCACCTGACACATTAGCCGCAATAAAGCGTGTAACTCAACAAAGCTATAAAGCCCCTGCTCGAAAAATACTCGCTAAAGAAACATGGAGCCAAATTCGCTTACTGATCAACCCTAATACTAAAAAAGCCATTGCTAAAGCTAAAGGGAAAGCTGATATTGAGTTTACAAACGCCAAGCGCTGGTAACATTGATGGTAATACTAAGGCACAATGCATAAAACAGCGTTATTTGTTAAAGTTAGGCTCTTCTATTCTAGTGAGCCAAATTAATGAAATACCTACTAAGTAGCGCTATTATTTTACTGTGCTTGGCAACAAGCAAATTCATTATGCATCTTCTTGATGCGAGTTTCCCTGCTCCTCTACTCGCCATGGTTTTGCTGCTAACGTTACTGTTATTAGGCATAGTTAAAGAACATCAACTCGCCCCCTGCGCATCACCTATTTTGAATGTAATGCCTATTTTCTTTATTCCTGCAGGCGTCGGTTTTATAGAACATTTAGGGCTAATTAAATCACATTGGCCTTTCTTAACTGCGGTCATCTTATTAGTCCCACTCAGTAGTTTAATTTTAGTGGCAAGCCTAGTGGGCTATTTTAAAGGCAGAGCTAATAATGACTAACTTAACCACCAGCATAACCCCCAGCCTATGGTGGTTAACCGTGCCATTTATTATTATTCTCTTTATTGCACTAAGAGCGGTTAATCTTAAAATAAATCAGACTATTTTAAAGTCATTAACCAACCCTGTTTTTTTAAGCATTGGCATTATTGCCCTACTGTTAGTCAACCTTAAATTACCCTATTCACAATTTGCCTCACATAGTCAGTTACTAAGTTGGCTATTAGAGCCGGCCATTGTTGCTTTAGCCTTGCCGCTTTATCAGCAATTTATGCACGTACGTAAAAACTTACTATTAATTGTCGCTACTTGCAGTATAGGTATTGTTAACGCCACACTAGTGGCTTTTGTATTAAGTATTTTATTTGCTGTGCCCTCACAATTGAGCGCCTCTGTTGCGGCACTCAGTGTAACAACCCCTATCACACTGCTGGTTACTGACTCATTAGGAGGAATTAGCTCACTTGCCGCTGCCATGGTTATTTTTATTGGTTTATTGGGGGCTTTGTTTGGCTTTATATTGCTCAAATTAGTTAAGATTTATAACTTTGAGGCACAAGGAATTGCAATCGGTACCGCGTGCCATGCAATTGGTACGGCGGCAGCTATTGCCGAACACCCAAAAATAGGCGCATTTTCATCAGTGGCTATGGCACTCAGTGCATTATTAACCGCAGTGATAGTACCACTATTATATCCTATTTTAGTTAACACTTTGTTATAGTAAGCGGATAACAGTATCGCTAAAAATAGAGCCCAGCATGATCAGTTCCGAAATTCAGCAATTTGAAAAGTACTACGCCCTACTTACCGAGTATTTAGTTACCTACAGTATGCAAATAGTGGGCGCTATTTTTATTCTACTCGTTGGCCTGTGGGTCGCTAAAAAGCTCGCCGAAGTTGTCGCAAACTTAATGACCCGCCACAACATTGATATCACCCTGACTAATTTTGTCAGTAATGTTGTAAAAGTACTGCTGATCATTATGGTGATCATTATTGCGCTTGGTAAAATTGGCATTAGTGTGACCCCATTTGTAGCTGCAATAGGTGCCGCCTCATTAGGCGCAGGCTTAGCGTTACAAGGTATGCTTTCTAATTATGGCGCGGGGCTTGCCATTATTGCTACGCGGCCATTTGTGGTTGGCGATACCATAGAAGTAAAAGGCGTTAGTGGCCAAGTAAAAGTAATTGAGCTGGGGCACACCATATTAATTAATGAAGAAAAAGTAGAAATAACCATTCCTAACAAACATATTGTTGGCGAAATTCTGCATAACTCATTTAATTATTCACTGGTAAAAGGTGAAATAGACATAGCCTACAGTGCCTGTAGTGATACTGCGATAAGCCTTATTGAAAACGTATTAGTCAATCACGAACTCGTAGCTAAACACCCTAATGCACAAATTGGCATAGAACGTTTTGCCAATAGCGGAGTCACTATTAGTTATCGTTATTGGGTGCCCACCACTAAAATTATTGAAACTAAACTCGCTATAAACGGCGGTGTGTATAAAGCGATTAACGATGCCAATATTGAAATTCCGTTTCCACAACGCATTGTTACGCTTAATAAAAGCGACCTAAAATAAATAAAAACCTTAATATGATTTTAAATCATATTAAATTAATTAAGCGTGCTTACAAATAAAATAATAACGAGTCCTTATGCATCAATCACCTTTTTATTTAGGCGACTGGCAGGTAACGCCTGCCAGCAATTGTATACAATGTGCTGAAAAAGTAACGCAATTAGAACCTAAAGCAATGGATGTATTATTATATCTGTGCTTACAAAAAGGCGATATGGTCACCAGTGACGATTTACTCAATCAGTGCTGGCAAAACATTGAAGTAGGCGATAACCCACTGCATAAAACCATCACACAACTGCGAAAAGCATTGGGTGATAAGGCAAGCTCCCCGCTATACATAGAAACCATTCGTAAACGCGGCTACCGTATTATTGCAAAACTTGAGTTTCCATTTGCAGAAGATACATCAAGCCCTGTAAACACGTGGCAAGGCGGTTCTCCTTTTTTAGGCTTAAGTGCGTATAACCCAACCGATACTCATTTATTTTTTGGTCGTAACCAAGCCATCACCACCTTACTCGAAAACGTATCAAACCAAGTAAAATCTGGCCGTGCTTTTTGCTTAATACTTGGCCCAAGTGGTACGGGTAAATCGTCGTTAGTCAATGCGGGTATTTTACCAAAGCTACTTGATGAGCGCGGTTATGATGGTATTGGCGTTGTTTCATACACTCAGCTCGACTTTGCAGATGTGCATCAAACTAGGCTCTATTTAGATTTAGCCTCAGCCATGCTTGATTGGGATATAGACCAACAACCCGTATTTGAAGGATTAAGCTCGCAAACACTGGCGCAGCAATTAGAGCACACAATTGACGAAGTGATAAACACGTTACAAACTGCAATCAGTAAGGCAAATACAAAACTAAACACACCGCAGTTTTTTTTGTTTATAGACCGCTTAGAGGTGCTGCTTTCATCGCCACTATTTAGTCCCAACACCCGAAGTCATTTTTTATCGATTATTGAACGTTTAGCCACCTCTAAAGCGGTGATCGTATTTAGTGCGTGTCGTAACGACTTTTACCCTTTAGTGGTAGAGCAACCCAGCCTTATGGCCGCAAAAGCGAATGGCGCCCATTATGATTTAACCCCTCCCAACCGCCAGGAACTACAACAAATTATTCGCTTGCCGGCATTAACCGCTAATTTAACGTTCTCACACGACCCGCAAACCAAAACTCCGCTGGATGAAATACTGTGTGCAGATACCGCCAACAATCCTGATGCCCTGCCCATGTTGCAATACACACTGCAAGAGCTGTATTTACAGCGCAGTGAAAATAATGAGTTATTGCACAGCGTGTATGAAAAACTCGGCGGTATTGAAGGCGCCATTGGTAAAAAGGCAGAAGATGTTTTTATTGGGCTGAGCGCAAAACAACAACAACAACTAAAAAGCGTATTATCGCAGTTAGTGACGCTAAACCCAGATGGTAAAACCATTACTAGCCGTGCGGCCCGCTTACAAGCATTAACCAACACCAGCCAAAAAGAGCTTGTACAAGCCATGGTCGACAGCCGCTTATTTGTATCGCACTTACAAAACCAAGAAGCCTGCTTTAGCCTTGCCCACGAGGCATTATTACGCCAATGGCCACGTGCTAAACAGTGGATAAACGATCATAAAGATGCCCTTGCTATTAAAAGCCGTTTGCACCACCACACGCAACAGTGGCTTAATGAACATAAAAGTAGCGCTTACCTATTAGCACCGGGTAAACCATTGCAAGAAGCGCTCACGTTATTAAACGACAATATATTCAAACTAGACAATGACGAACGCGCCCTTATAAATAACTCTCTCAAAAATAGTAAAACAAAAACAATAATAAAACGCGGCACGATTGCACTGCTTTGCTTACTTACCTGTGTTGCCCTATTCATGAGCTTCACTAGTTTTCAAGCGCAGCAACTTGCACAGCAAAAGCGCCAAGAGGCCGAAAGCCTACTTGGCTTTATGGTCGGTGACTTTGCCGATAAACTGCGCAGCGTTAAGCGTATGGACTTACTTGATGGCATTAGTAATAAAGCACTTGAGTATTTTACCAATCAAGTCGAGGAGCCAAGTTCACTATTTAACTTTAGCAGTCAACAAGCCGAGTTTAAAAGTCGCTTTCAGTACGCACAAACCCTCGAAGCCATGGGCGAAGTGGCCTATTCTCGCGGTAAAACCATTGAGGCCTTCACTGCCTTTGAAAACGCCCGCATTCGCCTTGAAGAACTATTAAAAATACAACCAGATAATTTAGAGCTATTAACGCTTGCCGGTGCCAATGCCTTTTGGCTCGGTCAGCTTCATTATGATAAAAGTGATTACGCTGCCACTGAGCCATTATTTAAAAAGTACCATACTTATAGCAAAACAATGTATTCATTAGCACCCAATGACTTTAACTCCATTATGGAGTTGTCGTATTCACATAATTCATTGGGGTCTTTGTATTTAAAGCAATTTAACTACACTGGCGCGAAACAACGCTTTACAGAGTCGCTCGCCCTTAAAAATGAAGCCCTTGAGCTTAAACCCAATAACAAAAATTTATTGCGCGATAAAGCAGACACCATTAGTTGGCTTGCAAAAACTGAAGAAAGGCTTGGTAACTTTAATGCCGCATTAACCATGTATGAAAATGCATCTAATGAGTTAAAAAGTTTATTAATTGAATATCCAGATGATGCCAGTTTATCAAGCAGTTTAGCTTATACTTATATTCAACAAAGCTACCTTTTGAGCTACCTGCCAAATAAACAACCAGCCTACAAAAAAGCACAGCAAGCCACAAAAACAGTTAATACCGCACGATTGCAAGATCCAAAAAGTAAAGACATTCAACATTCTTATTATCGTTTTTTAGCCCACCAGCTAATGCTTTCACCTAATAAAAACATTGATAACCGAGTTAAGGATATTATTAACTTTTTGAAAGTGCAGGACTTTAAAAATAACTTTGCAATTAATACTCAATTGATCCTTATACAGTACTTTATTGATAGACAGTCACCACTTAAAGCATATGAGTTTTTAACAGCCCTTGAAAATGATACAAGCTACCAACAGTACATAGCTAATAAAGCAAAGAGTGGTGATAATGTAGACTTTACGAATATAAATTTACTTAAAGCTAAATTAGCTGAAAATACCGTACAGCGAGAGCAATTTTGCTTAAATGCGCTTAAAGCCATTGCTGAAACAGTAAAAATAAACCAAAGCGTTCACGTAACGCACCCGCTGTTACAGGCATACACCTGCTTAAATAGAGCAAACGAAATCCCCAAAATAAAAGCAAGTCTAGTTAAATTAGGCATTACTCACTTTAAACTATAACCACGAATACAAAAGGAAATAATATGGATAGCTCTCAAGAACAAATTAACTTTACTGTAAATATTGAATTAGACAGTAACGACAACGCCAATTTTACATACTTTAAAGATAACAAAGAAGTCTCTGGCGGTGGCGTTGTCAGAACTGAAACCGCAGGTATTTATAGCTTAAATGAAGCAACACTTGCTAAAGGTTTTTTATTCACCGGAGCCACTATCACTGATAAAGAAGGCGACTGTGCTGGTGATTTTAAATCAGAAATCAATGATGATGGCCAATCAATCACCATCACAGACACAGATGAAAATAATGGCACTGTGTGTTTAATATTTAATGTTGAGTGCAATGGTAAAGCCTATGAAAGCGCCGACCCACAAATTGAAAATAAAGACAAAAATTAATCAACAACGCTTAATATTTAATTTTTGTTTTCCAAATTGCACAGGCCTTTAACGCCTGTGCATAATAAAAAATACTATTAATCAAAAACTTAAAAGCAGAAGATTACCGAAAGGTTTAATTGCACTTTTTTATGTAAATTTGTAGACATCAAAAACGTCTGTATCATGCTAAGGCTAAAACGTGTCTAAACAAATTAATAAAAAAGAGACTCCTGCGGTTAAAAACGATAAAGCACTCCCCTTCGATTGCGCTTTATCGAGTCCTTTTTCTCATACCCAATTTGGCGCTTTAATTGAATTATTTAACGGCACCGCTGAAGGCATTTTTGTACTTAATGAGCACGGTGGTTTTGAGTTTGCAAATCCAAAAGCAGCGCAGCTATTAGGTTACTCTCAGCAATCTCTAATAGGCGAAAATTTACTGTCGTTTTTACACGGTGCCGATCTTGATAAATATAAACAGACCTTATTAAATTGGGTAGACATTAAAGATACTACCCTTAGCTTTGGTCCAAATGAAATAAAAATAAATAAAGCGAATGGTGATGTTATTGAAGCAGACTTATCAATATCAAGCATGCCAAAAAGTATTGCATCGGCGCAAAAATTATACGTTTGCATACTTCATGATCTCAGTACGCATAAAGCAATGTATAACCGTTTAAAAATACAGGCCTCAACCGATCACTTAACTGGGCTCGCTAATCGTTTAGCTTTAGATGAGTCACTAAAAAAATACTGGCAAGAAAGTATTCAAAGCCAACAACCTCTAACCAGCATATTGATTGATGTTGACCACTTTAAAAAATTCAACGACACCTATGGGCATATTAAAGGTGATAAATGCTTACAAAAAATTGCAAAAATGCTTTTGCATTGTATTCCGTCAAGAGAGTGTTTGGCTGCGAGATATGGCGGTGAGGAGTTTGCTATTATTTTACCGCGTTGCGATATAAAAAGTGCAACGATTGTTGCCAAGCATGTACAACAACAAATTAATACGATGACATTTACAGATATAGGCCTACCACCAGAAGTTAAAGTTAGTGTAAGCCAAGGAATTGCCAGTGAAAATAATAACCAGTACCGCACCTACGAGGCGCTGTTATATGCCGCAGACACGGCTTTATACCGAGCAAAAACAGAAGGTAGAAATAAAATAAGTACAATTGTTTAAAGTTTAAATTAAAGGCCTTTTCATGACGCTATATCTATATTAAACGCCACTTCATGGAGGTGGCGTTTAGTTAAATAACGGCCAATTAAATTAAAGTAACAACAAACTACCTAACCCTAAAAAGGTCACAAAGCCGACAATATCAGTGACTGTGGTTAAAATCACTGAACCCGACAACGCAGGGTCAATTTTCATTTTATCTAAAATAGAGGGGATCACTACGCCCGCCAACGATGCTGCCACTAAGTTAAGTAATATTGCCACAGTAATGGTTATACTGAGCATAATATCGTTAAACCATACAAAGGTTAGCAAACCAATCACTAATGCCCACACCAAGCCATTTACCGCCCCTACTCGCAACTCTTTTTTAAGTAATGCGTTTCGGTTTGAGTCGGTAACCTGACCCAGAGCCAGTCCTCGTACAATAACCGTTAAGGTTTGGCTACCGGCAATACCGCCCATTGACGCCACTACAGGCATTAATACCGCAAGTGCAACCACTTGCTCTATGGTTGCGCCAAACAAACCGATAAACCACGAGGCTAAAAATGCTGTTGCTAAGTTTATACCTAACCAAATACCACGGTTTTTAGCACTTTTACGAACACTGGCAAATAAGTCTTCGTCTTCTCGTAAACCACCGGCCTTTGCTGCCGCTTCGTCGGCTATTTCTTGACGTAATTCATAAGCTGATGCAATGGTTAAACGCCCTATTAATTTGTTATCGGCATTAACCACGGGCATGGCCATTTTCTCGCTATGAATAACCACTTCAGCGGCTTCATATAAATCATGGTCTGCGTGCAATGAGGTAAAGTCATGATTAGCTAACGTCATTAAACTCTCGTTATCATGCGCTTTTATCAGATCATTAACCGCAACTTCACCGATTAAGCTACCTTTACGGCTCACCAAATAAATAACTTCGCTGTATTGCGGTAAGCCTTTGTGTAGCAGCTTTTTAGCGCCACCCGCAGTGAGTTTGTCTGACACCTTTAAAAAATCAAACCCAATCCAGTGACCTAATTGCTCTGGCGTATATTGCTGAGCCAGTTCGTATTGCTTAGTTTGTGCTTCATCGAGTTGTTTTTTAGCGTAATCAATAAAACGTTGTGGAATAACTTCTTCTAACTCAAGTAGCTCTTCAACATTTACTTCGTCTAATAATTTAAATCCGGCACTGTCGTCTAGTGTTTGTAGTAACCATAAACAGCTATCTTCACTTAAATTAACAAAAATTTCGTGCTGCGTGTCTTCATCTAATAAATGCCAAATTTCAAGACGCTGCTCTTTAGGGATCGCCTCAAACAATAAAGATAAGTGCTCAGTTGATAAAGTTTGCTGAGCATCTATAAGTAATTTATTTTTGCGCTCAGTGGTATCACACTGCAATAAGTCGTTTATGAGTTGTGGTAACTGATCAACCGGATACTCTATCATTTAAAAACCCTAAAATAGTCGTTTCACTATAAATTTACTGTAATAAGTAAGTACTTATTAATGAGATTAGCTAGGGTCTGTTTATCTTTCGAGGTTGAACACGTTTCAATCCAAAAAGGTCAACAGACCCTTATAGTGTACATTAGTCGCTAATAAAAATATTAAAAAATCGCTGTGCTGTTAAATATTTATGGTTGTAGCAGGCAATAAACTATCGCGCTTTAGCTAAAAATAAAGCAAAAAAAAGCCGTAACTAAATAAGTCACGGCTTCCAAAAGCAATTAATAGCTAAGTGTTATTTATATTTTAAACTGACCGACTAAATCACCTAAGTTTTGACCTCGTCCCGCTAAGTGCTGACTTACCGAAGAGGTCGTTTTACTCGATTGCGTTAATTCATTCACAATTTCTTGAATTGCATACACGTTACGGTTTATCTCTTCTGTAACGCTACTTTGCTCAGTAGCTGCGGTGGCAATTTGTGTACTCATATCGTTAATTGTTGTTACCGATGTAGTAACCGCACCTAGACTTTCAGATATAGCGCGTGAAGACTCTACAGAGCGGTTACAGCTTTGTTGACTCGCTTGCATGGCTCCTACAGCCGCAGTGACTAAGTTATGTAATTCGCTAAGCATTTCATTAATTTCTAATGTGCTATCTTGAGTGCGGCTTGCTAAGCTTCTTACTTCATCAGCTACAACGGCAAAACCACGACCTTGCTCACCCGCTCGTGCAGCCTCAATAGCGGCGTTTAATGCCAATAAGTTCGTTTGCTCAGCAATACCCCCAATGACACTCAACACGCTATTAATCTTTTTAGACTGTTCACTTAACGAGTTTACTTGCTCAGCGGCTTGGTTAATTTCACCCATTAAATTTGAAACTTCACTGAGTGAAACATCCACACAATCTTGCGCATTGGCCACTTCTTTTGTTGCTGCCTGCGTTGATACCGCAACTTGTGTGGTATTTTGTGCAACTTCATGCGAGGTTGCTGACATTTCAGTAATAGCGGTGACTACTAGTTCAGTTTCATGGTTATGTTTCAATAATTTATCTTCAATTAATAAGGTTTGCGTATTGATATCTGATGAGGCCGTTTTAACATCGCTCGTCACATCGACCACACCGGAAATAATACTATGCAGCTTACTAACAAACAGATTAAACGATTCACCTAGTTGACCAATTTCATCATGGGTGTCAATCACTAATCTTCTGGTTAAATCACCTTCACCTTTGGCTATGTCATCTAAACTTTGTACCATTCGATGTATTGGTTTAACCATATTACTCGCTGCATATAAGGCACCCACGGCTGCTAAACCAAGTAGCAGAAGTGATATTAAAAATAAGGTGGTCATTTTTTCAGTTAAATGCTCAGCCATGGTTGCTTGGTATTTAACTAGTTCAGCCTCAATGTCATCCATATAAGTACCCGTACCAATCATCCAGTTAGTACCTGGGATCATGGCTGCATACCCTATTTTTTCAATCAAACCCGTCGTGTTGGGTTTTTGAAAGTGATAGGTAAAAGACCCCCCCCCTTTACGAGCTTGCTCTAGTAAACCAACCACTATTTTTTTACCGTTTGGGTCGGTCATGTCTATTTTATTTTGCCCTTCAATTGCATCGCCTAACAATGCATGAAAAACACTCACGCCATCGGTATCGTAAATAAAATAATAGCCATCTTCGCCAAATTTTAAATCCCTTAGCGCATTTTTTGCGTCTTGTTCATTACCTTGTGCTAATTGGTATTGCACTATTTGAGAACCAATTTCAATTTCTGTTTTTAGCAGCGTTTGTTTATCTGCTATTAGTTTGGTTTTGAATTCATTAAAGTATTGCTGCTGATTTTGCTTCTCTAAATAATATGAGCCCGCCATAAAACTGATTAGCAATACAATTAATGGTAAAACAGCCAACAGTAGCAATTTGTTTTTTAAGCTTAAATTACCCATTATTTCTCCAATTAACATTACAAGCCATCAAGCTCTTTTTATTTTGTAGCCCGTTAGCTAAAAAATTTCATTGTTTGCATTACTATACAACGCATACCTGTATACAAATTAAGCACAAACGAGATCGTTTAGCAATTTAATACACTCTTGCAATAGTAAAACACACTAAAAAACACTTTATAACTAGACGATAGTATATAAGCAGTAATAAAGAACCAAAACCAATTTAGCCTTTCAAATAGCCAGTACACAGCTTGTTAAACTTCCTTAAAGCTAAATTAACCTGACTAACGCTATTTTAGCTTTAATGAAATTAAATATTGGGCATCACACAAAGGTCTTGCTTTCTGAGTTAAAACGCAAATAATGAAGCAACTAACTACTGGGTAAGAATGAGGATAATGAGTTACATACTAACCACCCAATGCGCCGATGATATTGGCTTAATCGCCAAAATTACCGGACTGTGTCACCGACATAACTTAAACATTATTCGTAATAACGAGTTTGTAGATAAAGATGCACAGCGCTTTTTTATGCGCACTGAACTCACTGGCGAACCCCACACTGAGTTTTTAGCACAGCTGCGCGAAGTATTACCCGCAGGTGCAAAAGTGGCGCTACACGGTGAAGAAAAAACCAAAGTTGTTTTATTAGCCACAAAAGAAGCCCACTGTTTAGGCGGCATGTTGTTAAAACAATTTGAACAAACCCTAAACATAGAGATACTTGCCGTGATTGCCAATTATCCTACATTAGAGCCTTTGGTTAAGGGATTTGATATTCCTTTTCATGTGGTTTCTCATGAAGGACTTACGCGCAGTGAGCACGACGAAAAAGTCGGTGACTTAATTGCCAGCTATAACCCTGACATTATTGGGTTAGCTAAATACATGCGTATTTTAAGCCCTGAGTTTGTTGGTCGATTTGAGGGTAAAATCATCAATATTCATCACTCATTTTTACCGGCTTTTATTGGTGCTAAACCGTATCATCAGGCGTTTGAGCGCGGTGTAAAAATTATTGGTGCCACGGCTCACTTTGTAAATAATGAGCTAGATGAAGGCCCTATTATTTTACAAGACGTATCGAGTGTAACCCATGCTAATACGGCTGAAATGATGGCTAAAATGGGTAAAGACGTGGAAAAAACAGTGTTTTGTAAAGCATTGCAACTAGCATCAGAACATAAGCTATTTATTAATGGCAATAAAACCGTCGTATTTTCATAATTTTTACTTTTTAAATAAAAATGCCAGCTAATAAGCTGGCATTTTTTATAAGTAAATATTAAACCTTACTTAGTTAGGGTGTGTAATACGTTGGTGCCCCAGGGCCTACTGGCATACCTAAAACAAATACCCATAAGTAAAACAGCACCACCCAACCAACAAAGAAAATAATACTATATGGCAACATAGTCGCTACCAAAGTACCTATTCCCATGTCTTTTTTGTATTTAGTGGCAACCGCGAGGATCAAGCCAAAGTAACTCATCATGGGGGTAATTAAGTTAGTTACCGAATCACCAATACGATAAGCTGCTTGAATTGTCTCGGGGGCATAACCTATAAGCATCAGCATAGGAACAAAAATAGGGGCTGTTACTGCCCACTGCGCTGACGATGAGCCTAGCGTTAAGTTCACTAAAGCACACATTAAAATAAACAACACAAATACTTCCGGCCCCGTTAGGCTAAGTGCCTGTAATAATGCAGCGCCATTAATGGCTAAAATAGTACCTAAGTTAGTCCACTTAAAAAATGCCACAAACTGCGCAGCAAAAAATACTAATACAATGTACATTCCCATAGAGCTCATACTTTTGCTCATGGCGTTAATCACGTCTTTATCATTTTTCATGGTGCCAACAACGCGGCCATACACAAAACCTGGAATACCAAAGGTGACAAAAATAAAAACCACAATCCCTTTTAAAAACGGCGAGTGAGCAACTAGGCCTGTTTCTGGGTTACGTAAAATACCGTCTGCGGGTACAACCGTCCACGCGAGTAGTAATGAAACAACAAGTAATGAGAATCCAGCCCATTTTAAGCCCGACTTTTCTTTATCAGTTAAACCGGCAATGTTGTTTTGAGCTAAATCTTCACTGGCTTCGTCTGGGTTATATTTGCCTAATCGCGGCTCTACAATTTTCTCAGTAACTAGCGTGCCTAATATGGCAATTAAAAATACCGATATCATCATGAAATACCAGTTTGCTTCTGCGCCTACTTGGTAAGTTGGGTCAATCATTTGTGCAGCTGGCGTGGTAATACCGGCTAGTAACGGATCAATAGTACCCAATAATAAATTAGCACTGTAACCACCAGATACCCCAGCAAATGCCGCAGCAAGACCGGCAAGCGGATGACGACCTAAGCTATGAAATATCATTGCCGCTAGCGGAATCAATACCACATAGCCAAGCTCAGAAGCTGTATTGGATAATATAGCGGCAAACACCACCATAAAGGTCACTAAGCGTTTTGATGCCCCCATTACCATGCCACGCATAGCGGCAGACAATAGCCCTGAATGCTCTGCTACACTCACACCTAATAGCGCAACTAATACAGTCCCTAATGGCGCAAAGCTAGTAAAGTTGGTCACCAGCCCAGTTACAATACGTTGTAAGCCTTCTGCACTGAGTAAGCTTACTACTTCAATAACACCATCTGGATCGCGCCCAACAGAGCCCTCAGGCCGTGGATCGATAGCACTGAGTCCAAACCAATCGGCAGCACCACTAAATAAAATAATGGCAATACAAAACAATGCAAATAACGTAATTGGGTGGGGAAGCATGTTCCCTAAAAATTCTACAGTGGCTAAAAATCGATTAAACCAGCCGTTCTTTGCGACCTGATTTTCATCTTGGGATGTGTTTGGTGAGTCTATTGAGTCTGACATACCATGCTCTCTTAATTACAAAATGCCCGTAACCTAGCATTATTTACCCAGCAGGTCATGTAATAAAGATGAATGACTTGTTATGTCATAGTAACTGAATGGTTTCGCGTGCTTGAGTTGCAAAAAAGAGGCTCTCGCCTCTAATTTAACCTGTTTAAACTTGCTCTATGGGTTCTAGTTGTAATTTTGCGGCAATTAAAACAGCTTGAGTTCGGTTATAAACACCGAGTTTTCTAAATATGGCAGTTATGTGTGCTTTGACGGTGGCTTCTGAAATATGCAGTTCGTAAGCTATTTGTTTATTAAGTAAGCCTTCGTGCAAATATTGCAATACACGGTATTGCTGCGGAGTAAGTGATGCAACTTGTGCGGCAATTTCCCTATCTTCGCCTTCTATTTCAGCTACCTTACTTTTTAGTTCAGTTGGCAGCCAAGTGTCGCCTTCAAGTATTTGGTTTATTGCATTAGCAATATCATCCGATGAAGATGATTTGGGAATAAACCCCATAGCGCCATAACCCATTACCTTAGAAACAATATTTACATCTTCACTACCCGAAACCACCGCAATCGGTAAGCTCGGATAATCTTCACGAATACGGATTAATCCGTATAAGTCACCGTTACCTGGCATGTGTAAATCTAGTAGTAATATATCAAGATCTTCTTGTTCGCTTAACACTTTCAATGTGCTATCAAAATCGGCCGACTCAAAAACCTCTAAACCTGCAAATTTTGCGCTCAAAGCGCCCTTTAATGCTTCGCGAAATAACGGATGATCGTCCGCTATTAAAAACTGACTCATTGTTCACTCCCAAAAATTCGGCTGCTATCCGATAGACAACAGCCGATATACTACGTTTAGAATCAACTTCTAATCAAGCTTTTAACGCGAAATTAACGATTTAATCGATTTTCTACTAGCTCATCAACGACTGACGGATCGGCGAGTGTCGACGTATCACCAAGCTGTTGATACTCATTTGCAGCAATTTTACGTAAAATACGACGCATAATTTTGCCTGAGCGAGTTTTTGGTAACCCTGGCGACCATTGGATCATATCGGGTGATGCAATAGGGCTCAGCTCTTTACGTACCCAATTACGGATCTCTTTTGTTAGCTCATCACTCACCGTTACACCCTCGTTAGGTGTAATGTAAACATATATGCCTTGGCCTTTAATATCGTGCGGGTAACCGACAACTGCAGCTTCAGCCACAGCTTCATGAGCAACTAAAGCACTTTCAATTTCAGCAGTACCTAAACGGTGCCCAGATACATTAAGCACATCATCCACACGCCCTGTGATCCAGTAATCTCCGTCTTCATCACGACGACAACCGTCACCGGTGAAGTAAACACCCGGGTAAGCACTAAAATAAGTTTGCTCAAAGCGCTCGTGATCGCCATACACAGTTCGTGCTTGCGAAGGCCAGCTATCTAAAATAACTAGGTTTCCTTCAACAGCGCCCTCTAATGTATTACCCTCAGCATCAAATAACGCCGGTGCAATACCAAAAAATGGACGAGTTGCAGAGCCTGGTTTCATATCAGTTGCACCTGGAAGTGGCGCAATCATAATGCCGCCAGTTTCAGTTTGCCACCAGGTATCAACGATTGGGCAGTTAGATTTACCAATTTTTTCGTAGTACCACGTCCACGCTTCGGGGTTAATTGGCTCACCTACTGAACCTAAAATACGCAGGCTATCTCGGTTTGAACTGGCAATTGGCTCATCACCTTTGGCCATAAGCGCTCGAATAGCAGTAGGTGCGGTGTATAAAATAGTAACGTTATGTTTATCAACAACTTCACCCATACGCCCTGCTGTTGGGTAAGTTGGCACACCTTCGAATACGACTTGCGTACACCCATTAACAAGCGGGCCATAAGCAATATAACTGTGACCTGTGATCCAGCCCACATCGGCACTACACCAAAAAATATCATCTTCTTGTAAGTCAAAAACATATTCATGAGTCATTGATGAATACACTAAATAACCACCAGTGGTATGTACCACACCTTTAGGCTGCCCCGTAGAACCTGAGGTATATAAAATAAACAATGGGTCTTCAGCGTTCATGCGCTCAGGCTCACACTCGGGTGCTTCATCAGCAACTAAGTCATGCCACCAAATATCATGGCTATGCCAATCAACATCGCCAGAGGTCAGTTTATGAACAACTACATGCTCAACGGTAGTTACCGAATCTTGTAACACCGCTTCATCAACATTGGCTTTAAGCGGTACACAGTTACCGGCGCGTCGACCTTCATCTGATGTGATCACCACCTTAGCGCCTGAATCATTAATGCGATCTGCAATAGCCGATGGTGAAAAGCCACCGAATATAACAGAATGAATCGCACCTATACGGGCACAAGCTTGCATTGCATAAATAGCTTGTGGGCTCATTGGCATATAAATGGCAACACGGTCACCTTTTTTTACACCCAATTTTTTTAAGCCATTGGCAAATTTAGCGACTTCATCATGTAGTTGTTGATAGGTAATATTTTCACTTTGCGAAGGATCATCGCCTTCCCAAATAAGCGCTACTTTATCTGCTTTTGTTTTTAAGTGGCGGTCGATACAGTTGTAAGATGCATTAAGGTAGCCATCTTCATACCATTTGATATTAATATGGCCTTTATCAAATGAAGTGTTTTTTACTTTTGAATAAGGAGTAAACCAGTCAAGACGCTTACCGTGCTCAGCCCAAAACCCTTCAGGGTCTTCTACAGACTGTTTATACATCGTATTATATTTTTCATTATCGACGAGCGCTGCGTTTTTAATATGCGCAGGAACTGGGTAGATACTTTGTGACATATTAGTCTCCAATTTATATTACTTGCCTTAGGCTTTTCATCAAGGATTACTCAGCGGTGCACTATTAAATATTAGACATTAGTTGTATCTAGGTTCAAACAGCTATTATCTTATCTATAATCCCCTTAGTTACACTTGATATGCATAAAAATACACATTATTAAAGCAAAGAATATGAACAACTCATATTTATTAAACCTTAGTCTAATAGACTAATAGTTGATTGAGTAAATTGTGTACATATACAACAGTAGCTTAAATATTTAAAAGTATTGACTGTTTATTAACAATCCTTATTTACTTACAAATTAAATTAAAACTATGTAAATTCAATTTGTTAGTACTATATAAGTAACACACGTTAGAAAAAACATACAACAAGTAGCCTATAAAAGGACGCAACAATGAAACTTACTCCAATTAAAACACTGGCAGCTACAGCTGTACTTTGTGCACTTTCTAGCACAGCTTATGCCGCAACAGCTGCAAAAATAGGTGATACCGAATTCACCTACGGTGGATACATTAAACTCGACGCAATGTGGAGTGACTACTCAGCAGGTGCGCCTGCAGGCACCAGTGTTGGCCGTGACTTTTATGTACCAAGTACATTAACCGTTGGCAGCGATAATAACTTAGACGCTGTATTTGATATGCACGCACGTGAATCTCGCTTTAACTTTGGTACGTCTACACTTTTAGATAATGGCAAAACGGTTAAAACTAAAATTGAGTTAGACTTTTTAGCGTCTGCTCCTGGCGGCAACGAGCGTGTGTCCAATTCATATTCTCCGCGTATTCGCCATGCCTTTATTTCTTATGATGGCTGGTTATTTGGTCAAACATGGTCAAACTTTCAAAACGTCGGTGCATTACCAGAAGCGCTTGATTTTGTTGGCCCAGCTGAAGGCACCGTCTTTGTTCGTCAATCTCAAATTAAATACACTACGGGCGCATGGTCTTTCTCTTTAGAAAACCCAGAAAGCACAATTACAACACCTGGTGGTGGCATGGCAGTGACAGATGATGCCTCATTACCTGATTTTACTGCACGCTATACGCATAATGCTGACTGGGGTAACTTTGTAGTTGCTGCACTCGCTCGTCAATTAACTTATAAAGTAGGCGGTGTTGATGCCGATGAAACTTCTTTTGGTGTCAGTGCATCAGGTATGGTTAAACTAGGTGAAGACAACCTTAAATTTATGCTTACTCAAGGTAAAGGGTTAGGTCGTTATGTTGGTCTAAACGTAGCACGTGGTGCGGTACTCAACGGTGATGATTTAGATGCCATTGATTCAACATCAGGTTTTATTGCTTATCAACATAAGTGGAACAGCCAATGGCGCTCTACATTCCTATATTCGTTTTTCTCAGCAGATAACAATACAGACTTACTTTCATTCTCAGGTGATCCGACAGAATCAAGCCAAAGCTACAGCGCAAATATTCTGTACTCACCGGTTAAACGCTTAACCTTTGGTGCTGAATTAAAACATGCAGAACGTGAGCTTGAAAGTGGCGTAGATGGCGATATGGATCGCTTACAGTTCTCTGTTAAATATGCATTTTAATTTCTTTACTGATTAAAGTACTGATTTACTTCCTAAGCGGCTTCGGCCGCTTTTTTTGGTTTTTAACTAGCGCTCAGGTTAACTACAACCCACGCTTTATTTAAAAAATATCAAAGATGTGTAAAATACTGACTTAACGCAATTGCAAATCACTCTCATTTAGATTAAATTACACCCACATTTTATCTTATGGGAAACAAGATGCTGTACAAACATAAAAACTCTGCATTTAAACTGAGTCTACTTACTTCACTGGTTTTATCTGGGCATGCTATTGCTAACGACACGCAAGACGACCTACCTCTAGAAAAAATTGCCGTTTATGGGCAACATCATAAAAATTACATTACCGAAGAAGCACAGTCAGCGACTAAGCTAGGTTTAACAATTAAAGAAACTCCACAGTCAATTTCTGTTGTCTCACGTGCGTTGATGGATGACTTTTCACTTGATGATATTAATGCGGTATTAGAAAGCACCCCAGGCGTAACAGTGGAACAAATAGAAACCGATCGTACTTACTTTAAAGCCCGTGGTTTTGAAATAACTAACTTTTTAATTGATGGTTTAGGCACGCCGCAAAGTTCAGGTTCAATTCAAGGTACACTTGATACGGCAATTTACGATCGCGTTGAAATAGTGCGTGGTGCCAACGGCATGATGACCGGTGCAGGTAACCCATCGGCTACTGTTAATATGGTGCTAAAAAAACCAACCTACACAACGCAAGCTCATGCATCCGCTTCTTATGGTTCGTGGAATAATAAACGTGTAGATATTGATGTTTCCACACCGATTAACGATGAACACGCTGTTCGTGCTGTATTTACTAAGCAAGATAAAGAGTCATACCTAGACCGTTACGAAACCGATAAAACCGTTGCCTACCTTGCCTATGAGGGTAAGCTGACTGACGATACACTACTGAGCATTAACTACGTAAACGAACAAAAAGATGCCGACAGTCCTTTATGGGGCGCGTTACCACTTTATTACACTGATGGCTCAGCAACTAACTATGATGACTCAACTAGCACAGCTGCAGATTGGTCGTATTGGGATAATAGCGCTGAACGTGTTTATGTAACACTTGAGCAAAACTTATCAGCGACTTGGGTCGCTAAAGCGCGTTATGCCCACATAAAAAATGAACAAAATTCAGAGTTGTTTTATGTGTATGGCACACCAGATAAAGAAACTGGTTTAGGTTTAACGGGCTATGCGAGTCGTTATGATTACAAAGACACACAAGATTTGTATGATTTATATGCCAGCGGTAAGTTTGAGCTATTTTCGCTAGAGCACGACTTATCATTCGGCATCAGCCAAGCAAACATGGACTTTAATGACCAATCGCTTTATGACTACACTACAGGTAATGGTTTTCCAGGTATGCCTGATTTGGCAAGTTGGGATGGTGTTATTCCAGAAGCGACATTGGTTGATAGACCTAATGGCAGTGATGTACAAAACACACAAAGGTCGGCTTATATTTCAACCCGCATCAAATTAGCTGAACCATTGAGCATTTTAGCTGGAGTACGCTATACCGATTGGGAAACTAAAGGTATTGCTTATGATGTAGTACAAACCCGTGATGACTCAGAATTAATTCCTTATATTGGTACAGTGTACGATTTTACCGAGTCGTTATCTGCGTATGCTAGCTATACCGAAACGTTTGTACCACAAAAAGAGTTAGACATTAACGCTGAACAACTGGCTCCTGTAATTGGCAAAAGTACTGAGGTTGGCCTAAAAGCACAGCTTTTAGGTGAGCAAGTATTTGTTACACTCGCCTACTTTGATGCCAAGCAAGATGGACTTGCTGTTGCACTTCCAAACTCTCTTCCTAGCGATACGCGTTATTATGCTGCAGATGGTATCAATAGCGATGGATTCGAAATTGAGCTAAGCGGTCGCTTAACTGACGATTTAAGTGCCAGTATCAGCTTTAGTAATTTAAGTATTGATGGTGACGAACTTGTTAAAGACTACACCCCAGAAAACCAATTAAAAATGGCTGCCACTTATCAGGTGCCATTTATTGATGGTTTAACCTTAGGTGCTAATTACCGCTGGCAAGACTCTATTAGCCGCGTGCAAGTAAAAGATCCAGCAGGCAACGCATTGGTTACTACAAAACAAGGTGCTTATGGCTTACTAGATTTAATGGCCACCTACGAAATCACTCAAAACGTCGGTGTTACCTTCAATGTTAATAACAGCACTGATGAAAAATACATAAACAGCCTCTATTGGGCTCAAGGTTACTACGGTGCACCGCGTAACTACTCACTGTCAGTTAACTGGCAGCTATAAACCTGAGTACTGGGCTCTCATGAACAGAGCTTAAGTCAATTTATAGCAAGCAATAAAAAAGCGCTAACCTAATTGGTTAGCGCTTTTTTTAAGCTCGGGTCAAATCAAGCTTTTAAAACTAATTGGCTTAAAGGTCGCCTTCGTCACCTAATACGTCTTCGCCATCTTCTGGCTCAACTGTTGCTTTTAGCAATAGCATTTCACGTAGTTTACCTTCAATTTCATCTGCAATTTCAGGGTTTTCTTTAAGGAACTTAATCGAATTAGACTTACCTTGGCCAACTTTGTTGCCATTGTAGCTATACCAAGCACCTGCTTTTTCAACAAGTTTGTGCTTAACACCTAAATCAATCAGCTCACCCTGCTTAGAAATACCTTCACCATACATAATGATAAATTCAGCTTGTTTAAACGGCGGTGCAACTTTGTTTTTAACAATTTTAACGCGCGTTTCATTACCAACAACCTCGTCGCCTTCTTTTACCGAACCAATACGACGAATATCAATACGTACAGAGGCGTAAAATTTCAGGGCGTTACCACCGGTTGTTGTTTCAGGGTTACCAAACATTACACCAATTTTCATACGGATTTGGTTAATGAAAATACATAGCGTGTTTGAGCGCTTAATGTTACCAGTCAGCTTACGTAATGCTTGTGACATTAAACGTGCTTGTAAGCCCATGTGTGAATCACCCATGTCGCCTTCAATTTCAGCTTTTGGCGTTAATGCTGCAACCGAATCGACAATAACCACATCAACCGCGCTTGAACGCACTAACATGTCACAAATTTCCAATGCTTGCTCACCCGTATCTGGTTGAGATACCAGTAACTCATCAATGTTAACGCCTAGTTTTTGTGCATAAATTGGATCAAGAGCATGCTCAGCATCAACAAAGGCACACGTTTTACCTTCTTTTTGAGCTTCAGCGATAACTTGCAATGTTAGCGTTGTTTTACCTGATGACTCTGGGCCATATACTTCAACAATACGCCCCATTGGTAAGCCGCCTATGCCTAAAGCAATATCAATACCTAGCGAGCCTGTTGATACAGCGTCAATGTTTAACGCCTTGTTATCACCCAATTTCATAATTGAGCCTTTACCAAATTGACGTTCAATTTGTGATAAAGCTGCGTCCAATGCTTTTTGTTTGTTATCGTTCATTTTACTCTCCAAATCCAGCTAATGCAGACAAGTATACTGTATGAAATCACAGTATCAAGCTAATTTTATTATTTTATCTTCTCTATTATACTTTTCAATGAAAATACAATAGCTTGCAGCCTAACTTGCGCCCTATCTCCATCAAATACTTGCTCAAACGTCCAGTGTTTACCGTTAATTTGTAGGCCAAACCACACAAGCCCTACCGGTTTGCCCTCAGTGGCACCACCGGGACCTGCAATTCCTGAAATGGCAATGCCAATATCAGCATTAGCCGCCTTACATGCACCTGCTGCCATCTCAATGACTGTTTGTTCGCTCACCGCGCCAAATTCCTCGAGGGTATCACGCTTCACATTGAGCAATTCATGCTTTGCGTTATTGCTATAAGTGACAAATGCGCGGTCAATATATGCAGAGCTTCCGGGGGTATCGGTAAGCGAATAACTCACTCCACCACCAGTACATGATTCAGCGGTAGTGATCCATAAGCGTTTATCCGTTAAAATAGCGCCTAATTGCGCAGCAAGTGTCTTAATCTCTTGATGTAATTCCATATTCAGCCTTTGGGTAAATACATGTCGTTTGATCTTTATGCACCGCACACTATAAAACAACAAACCCCTATGATGCAGCAGTATCTAAAAATAAAATCAGAGCATCGCGATATTTTATTGTTTTATCGGATGGGGGATTTTTACGAACTCTTTTTTGACGACGCAAAACGCGCCGCGCAATTGCTTGATATTTCACAAACACATCGTGGCAAAGCCGGCGGCGATCCTATTCCTATGGCGGGCGTGCCTTATCATGCAGTAGAAAACTATTTAGCCCGCTTAGTACAAATGGGCGAGTCGGTGGCTATTTGTGAGCAAGTGGGCGACCCAGCCACCAGCAAAGGTCCTGTTGAGCGCAAGGTAGTACGTATTGTCACTCCGGGTACCATTTCTGACGAAGCCTTACTGCAAGAACGCCAAGACAACCTTTTAACCAGTGTTTGGCAAAATAAAAAAGGCCAATACGGTATTGCGTATCTTGATATCAACTCAGGGCGCTTTAATGTTGTTGAAGTAAACACTGATGAAGCATTTAGCTCAACGCTACAACGCTTAGCGCCTGCTGAATTACTGTATAGCGAACACTTTGAAAACACTCACTTAATTGAACACATTAAAGGGGCAAGACGTCGCCCTGATTGGGAGTTTGACCTTGATACCGCGCAACACTTACTGTGCGAGCAGTTTGGGACCAAAGATTTAGTGGGGTTTGGCGTCGACAAAGCACATAGCGCCTTGGTTGCAGCAGGCTGTTTAATGCAGTACGTAAAAGATACCCAACGTATTGCATTACCGCACATCCGCGCAATCACTCTTGAGCATAACGAACACGCGGTTATTTTGGATGCGCCAACCCGTAAAAACCTTGAGTTAACGGTTAATTTATCCGGCGGCTTTGAAAACACCTTAGCCCAAGTGCTTGATAAAACAGCAACGGCGATGGGCTCGCGATTACTTAAACGTCGCATTCATACTCCTATTCGTAATAAAGATGAACTCAACTCACGACTTAATGCTATTACTGCCATTTTAGATGCACAATTATGTGGTGAACTGCATGACGCGCTCAAAGAGATTGGTGATATAGAACGTGTAATTGCTCGCTTGGCATTACATACCGCTCGCCCACGCGATTTAACACGGCTTCGCAGTGCGCTTCAAGCATTAGCACCGCTGCATAGCTTATTAAACGATGCAACTGATACACGTATTTCACATATAATTACGCATTCTAAAGAGCTTCCTGAGCTACAAGCATTACTTGAACGTGCTGTCATTGATAATCCGCCAGTGTTAATTCGTGATGGCGGTGTTATTGCGCCAGGGTATAACAGCGAACTCGATGAGTGGCGTAATTTAAGCCAAGGTGCCACCGATGTGCTTGAACAGCTAGAGCAGCGCGAACGTGAACGCACCGGTATTAGTACACTTAAAATTGGTTATAACCGAGTGCATGGCTTTTTTATTGAAGTGAGTCGCGCCAACTCGCACTTAGTGCCTGCAGATTACATTCGTCGTCAAACATTAAAAAATAACGAACGCTATATAATCCCAGAACTAAAAGAACACGAAGACAAAGTTCTCGGCAGCCAATCAAAAGCGCTGGCCCTTGAAAAACAATTATACGAACAGTTATTTGAATTTATAGCTCCGCATATTGAGCAGCTACAAATAATGGCCTCAGTAATTGCCGATCTAGATGTACTGAACAATTTAGCAGAGCGTGCCCAAACACTTAATTATTCCAAGCCTGAGCTTTGCGATAACGATAATATCAGCATTAAACAAGGCCGCCACCCTGTGGTAGAGCAGGTAATGAAAGACCCGTTTATTGCCAATCCTGTGGAGCTCAATAACCAGCGTAAAATGTTGATTATTACCGGCCCTAACATGGGCGGTAAATCAACCTACATGCGCCAAACTGCGCTTATTGTGCTTATGGCACATATTGGCTGTTACGTTCCTGCCGATAGCGCTAAAATTGGTAATATAGATAGAATATTTACCCGTATTGGCGCCAGTGACGACTTAGCATCTGGGCGTTCAACCTTCATGGTTGAAATGACCGAAACCGCGGCTATTTTAAATAATGCCACCGCGCAATCATTGGTGCTTATGGATGAAATAGGCCGAGGAACCAGTACTTACGATGGTTTATCACTGGCGTACGCGACGGCTGATCACCTCGCTTCAAAAATAGCGGCTAAAACCCTGTTTGCAACCCATTACTTTGAACTTACAGAGCTTGCAGAGCAAACGCCTGGGCTGGTTAATGTGCACCTAGATGCCATCGAACACAACGATACCATTGCCTTTATGCATACGGTCTTAGATGGCGCAGCGAGTAAGAGCTTTGGTTTGCAAGTAGCAGCACTGGCCGGGGTGCCTAAAGCGGTTATTGCCCAAGCTAAACAAAAGCTAAGCTTGCTTGAAAACCATCAAAGTGTCACCACAGTCACTACAGAGCAGCAGGTTTTACCGTTTGATAGTGAGCCACAAACCAGCCAGCCAAGTGAGCTGGAGCAACAAATGAGTGCAATAGACCCTGATAACCTATCACCGCGTCAGGCGCATGAACTGCTTTATAAATTAAAAGCACTGCTTTAAACGCATACAGCCCGGCTTAAAAAGCCGGGCTGTATTCATTTTTCTGTGTGTTTAGATTAGATTAAGCAAATTGTTCAAATAAGCTTTCGGTACTTAATCCTTCTTGCTGCAAAATATCTTTTAACCGACGTAACGCCTCAACCTGTATTTGGCGAACTCGCTCACGGGTTAAGCCTATTTCACGACCAACATCTTCAAGGGTTGAGGGTTCATAGCCTAGTAAACCAAACCGACGTGCAAGTACTTCGCGTTGCTTAGGATTTAATTCACCTAACCAGTCAATAATATGCGTATTCATATCGTTGTTTTGTACTTCACCTTCGGGGCCTACATTTTTTTCATCAGCTATCACATCTAATAATGCACTGTCATTCTCGCCACCAATGGGCATATCTACAGAGGCTATTTTTTCATTTAGGCGTAGCATTTTGGTGACGTCTTCGACCGGTCTATCTAAGCTTTCTGCAATTTCTTCTGCGGTAGGCTCATGATCAAGCTTTTGCGTTAGCTCACGTGCTGTACGTAAATAAACGTTAAGCTCTTTAACTACATGAATAGGCAAACGAATAGTACGCGTTTGATTCATTATCGCCCGCTCAATGGTTTGACGTATCCACCATGTAGCATAAGTAGAAAATCGAAAACCACGTTCAGGATCAAACTTTTCAACCGCTCTAATGAGTCCTAAGTTGCCTTCTTCAATTAAATCGAGTAGAGCAAGCCCACGATTGTTATACCTGCGCGCAATTTTCACAACCAAGCGTAAGTTACTTTCAATCATGCGTTTACGGGAAGCTTCACAGCCTTTAAGCGATTTTCGTGCAAAAAAAACTTCTTCTTCGGCACTTAATAGAGGGGAAAAACCAATTTCGCCTAGGTATAACTGAGTGGCGTCGAGGTTTTTAGTGACTTCTTCTTTTACAAATACGTCTTCATCTTCCACGTCATCAAGTAGTTGCGTTGGCTCTTCAACTTTTGAATCGTCAAACTTATCATCAGTGGGGATTTTCTCAGCTTTTGCTACATCAGCCATAAGACTTCTCCTGAGCAAGCTATCAATAACTTTATGATTAAGGTCTGTAGTCGTTTTATTAGCTTTTGCTGTATTAGCCATGAGCCTTCTCCAGAACTATCAATCAACACCTTTAGTTCAGGGTAGGTATTTAGCAGGGTTAACAGCTTTTCCTCGATAACGAATTTCAAAGCGAAGTGCCGTTACTGAAGACTCTGAATTACCAATTTCTGCTATTTTTTGTCCCGCCTTCACTATTTGCTTTTCTTTAACAAGTAACTTTGAGTTATGTGCATAAGCACTTAGGTAATCATCATTATGTTTCAATATAATTAAATTACCGTAACCTCTTAGTGCACTACCCGCATAGACTACCGTTCCTTGAGCAGCGGCGAATACTGCCGTCCCCTTTTTATTAGCAATCTGTAGGCCTTTATAACCATTTTCCTTGTTAGAAAAGCGTTGGATTATTTTACCTTTAGCAGGCCAAAACCAACTCAACTTTCTGTTTGTAGAACCTTGAGACTTGCTAATTTTTTGGTTAGCTTGTTTTTGAACATACCTTCGTTTTTTCGGCTTATCAAGCTCTTTCTTTAATTTTTTGTTACTTTTTTGTAAATGAGGTGACTTTTTAGCTGGGTGTTTTTCATTCGTTTTTGCTGTAACCCTTGGCTTGCTTGGTTCTAAAAGAGAAACAACCTGACCAGGAACAATAGTGTAAGGTGATGGAATTGAATTGTTTTTTGCAAGCTCTCTGAAATCTTTTCCGGCACTAAAAGCAATCGAGTAAAGTGTATCGCCTTTTTGTACTGTGTATTTTCCGCCGTTAATATTAATCCGTGAGGGATAGTCATTAATATTATTATTTAAACTGCTTACCGGAGCGGGAACATGGCGAGACGAGCATGCACAGAGCAAAACACTAATAAATAAAGCAACATAACAGCGTATTTGTTTATTCAATGCGTTTTGCCCTCTGCGATAATAACATTAATATATAGTACTTAACGTAATAAAATGTACGCAACAACAATTAAAGCAACAACAGCCCAGCCAAGCACTTCAATATATTGACGTAATTTTTGCTCCATTTTAACTCCGCCCCATTTCATTAAAGCAGATACTAAAAAGAAACGCGCCCCTCGTCCAACCGCCGATGCAACAATAAAGGGTAAAAACGCCATTTGTAATACCCCTGCACCAATAGTAAATACCTTATAAGGAATAGGCGAAAACCCGGCTAAAAATACCACCCATACGCCATAATCTTTAAACCATGTAAGTGCCGTATTAAATTTATCTTGCCATTGCATTTGTGCAATAAAAGGCTCTACAACAGGTTCAAATAACCAAAACCCTAGTAGATAACCTAGCACGCCACCAAGCACAGAAGCTACGGTAGCAAAGCTTGCAAATCGCCATGCTTTACTCGGTTGTGCCAGCGACATAGGCGCTAACATTACATCGGGTGGCACCGGAAAAAAAACCGATTCGGCAAAGCTCATCCCTGCTAAATAACGTTCTGCATGGCGATGCTTAGCCCACACTAAGGCCATATCATATAACTTGGTAAACAACTTCAAAATGAATTCCTATTCAATATCGCCAGGGACCAAAGGTACAAATCTTACTGGCGCAATTACATGCTCTGTAAAGCTATCGCCTTGGCGAATAACCATGGTTAATTTTTGTTCTGCCTCACCAATGGGGGCGAGTAATACGCCTCCATCTGCAAGTTGTGCGAGTAGTTCTGGAGGGATAATCGTTGCCGCAGCCGTCACAATAATGCCATTAAATGGCGCTTGCGATTGCCATCCTTGCCAACCGTCACCGTGTTTCATAGTGACATTATATAAATCGAGCTGATGTAATCGACGCTTTGCTTGCCATTGCAAAGCTTTTATACGCTCAACCGAATACACCTTATCAAAGGTTTTAGCCAGTACCGCGGTTTGATAGCCGGATCCGGTACCAATTTCTAACACTTTACTTTTCACGCCAGCTAAACGCATCAATTCGGTCATGCGGGCAACAATGTAAGGCTGAGAAATAGTTTGTCCTTGCCCTATCGGTAGCGCCGTATTTTGATACGCTTTGTGCTTTAGTACATCATCAATAAAAATATGCCGAGGAATTTGCGAAATCGCCTTTAAAACCTCCTTATCTTCTACGCCCTCTCGTTGTAATAGGTCTGAAAGCGCTTGTGCACTGCGGGTATAATTAGCCAGCACGGTTGATCTCCAACTCGGCTAACCACTCTCCCACAGCTTTGATACTGTCTTTAGCGGTCATATCAACGCTCAATGGGGTGACTGATGCATAGCCATTATTTACAGCATAAAAATCGGTGCCTTCACCGGCATCGCTTTCTGTACCCAAAGAACCATACCAAAAAATATCGCGTCCCCAAGGATCGCTTTGCTTAGTCATGGTTTCTGCTTTGTGTCGCGCGCCTAAGCGAGTTACCTGAACCCCTTTTAGCTCACTTAAAGGAATATCTGGCACATTAATATTGATGATCTGATCTTTAGGCAGTGGATGCGAAGCAAGCCCTTTAATAATATTGACCGTAACGGCTGCTGCCGTTTCAAAGTGTTCACCATGGTGAGAGCACAAAGACACCGCAATTGCTGGTAAACCCAGATGACGACCTTCAGTCGCCGCAGCAACCGTACCAGAGTAAAGTGTATCGTCACCTAAATTGCCGCCGTGGTTAATACCGGCTACCACTAAATCGGGCTTTTCATCCATTAATTGATTCACACCTAAATGCACACAATCCGTTGGCGTGCCATTAACCGACATAAAGCCATTGTCGAGTGTCGTTGCACGCAAAGGATTCATTAACGTCAGTGAATTACTTGCGCCACTGCAATTTCTATCTGGCGCAACCAGCGTTACCTCAGCAATTTGTGTTAATGCTTGGTATAAAACAGCAATACCTTTGGCATTAACACCATCATCATTACTTAATAGAATCTTCATCTGCGTTATCCTTTTCTTTTCGCTCGCGAGGACTGGCGTCAGTATAATCAACCAGTTCGCGCAGTAAAGCCGTTGCAAAGCAGCCTTTGGGTAAACCAAAGCTGAGTTTTAATGTGTGTTCATCAAGTGTTTCTACACTTAGATCTTGGGGGATTAAACGCAGCATTCTGCGCTCGTTTTTAAGCCCTAACTCACCTAAGCCATCACACCATGCTTGGTACGGTGCTAACCATGTTTTTTCTTGTTCGGTTAAGCCTTTTTCACTTTTGCCCACCATGGGCGCCGACATCATAATATCGCCAGAGGCAAGCCGTGCAATATTTTCATCACTTATCGCATCTTCAAAAAATGCATTACTGCCACTGAGCATAAATACTTCGCGGTGCATGGTTTTAGCAAGGCCATGCTCAGCCACGCGTAAACTAACAATTTGATTAAACACATGTGAACGCGCGGCAGAAATAATAATGCCTCGCAGCTTTTTATCGCGAATACGCTCACCGGCAAACATTTTTTCGGCCATCACTAGGTTGTGTCCATCACGGCCAAAACGCTGCTCACCAAAATAGTTAGGCACACCAGCACGCACTGCGTTTATACGGCACAAAATATCAAGCGGCTCGGTTACATTACGCAAGGTAATAGTAAATCTATTTCCTTTATGACAACCGGTGCGTAATTTTCGCTCATGGCGCTGCTGCGATACCACAAACACACTTTCACTGTTGAGCTCAGTAAAATCAATATGCTTTTTAATCGGTACTTTTACGCTAAACCACTGCGAGCATACTCCATGGCGGTCTTTCATACCGGCATAGCTTACATCACGTGGCGATACACCCGCTTTTTGTGCAATCAGCTTGGCAACATATTGGGTGTTTTCACCCTTTTTAACCACTTGCAAACACACGTGTTCACCACTGCCGGTAAACTCTATACCGAGATCTTCATCAACCATAAAGTCTTCTGCGGTAGTTTTAAAGTCGGCTTTAGAAAGCGGCGCACCATATAAATAATTTAATTCGCTCATGCGCTTTGTTTACTCATAATGACCACGGCATGGCTTGAAATACCTTCTTTTCGCCCCTCAAACCCGAGCTTTTCAGTGGTTGTGGCTTTAACATTTATCTGTGAGAGCTCAGCATTTAAATCACTGGCAAGATTGGTTCGCATTGCTTGAATGTGCGGCAGCATTTTTGGTGCTTGTGCCACAATAGTGACATCCGCATTGCCCAATACATAGCCCTGTTGCTTGGCTAGACTCACTACATGGCGAAGTAAAATACGGCTATCGATATTTTCATATTCACTGGCTGTATCTGGAAAGTGCTTACCAATATCGCCCAGCGCTAATGAGCCTAAAATCGCATCACACAACGCATGAATAGCTACATCACCATCTGAGTGCGCTAAAAAGCCTTGCGGGTAATCAATTTTTTCGCCGCAGATGGTTAAAGGCCCTTGGCCACCAAACTTATGTACGTCAAAACCATGGCCTATTCGTATCATGTTGCACTCTCATTATTTTGTTTTTGCAGTAAAAAACCTGCTAAGTCTAAATCTTCTGGGGTGGTAATTTTAATATTATCACTGCGCCCTGCCACCAGCTTTACCGGCTTATTTGCCCATTCCATGGCACTGGCTTCATCAGTAATAATTGCCCCATTGGCTAACGCATTTTGCAGTGCTGTTTTGAGCTCGTCATATTTAAAAAGCTGTGGCGTAAGTGCTTGCCATAAATCATCACGAGGCACTGTTTGCTGCGCATGGCTCTGCCCTCGTTTTATGGTGTCTTTTACTTTGCTGGCTAAAATGCCGCCTTCATCAGCCTGCATGCACTGTGCTATTAGGCGCTCTATATCAGCAATATCAACTAAAGGTCTTGCTGCATCATGCACCAAAACCCAAGTCGGTGGATTGGCAGCTAAAAACAATAAACTGTTTAATACTGAATCTGCACGCTCTTTACCGCCAGTGGCGCGCACAATGCGAGAGTCTGTTAGGGTGAGGTCGTCAAAGTAAGGGTCGTTGTCGCTCAGTGCCACCACAATAGAACTTAACTGCGATAAACCAGATAACTTGGCAAGCGTATGCTCTAAAATGGTTTTCCCTGCTAAGGAAATATATTGCTTTGGTGTTGTGTGTTGCATTCTGCTGCCAACACCTGCGGCAGGAACAATAGCTGCAATAGTAAATTTATTTGTCATGGTGTTGAGCCGGTAAAACACGAATAAAGGTTTCGTCCGGTTTAATCATTCCTAATTCGTTGCGGGCACGCTCTTCAATACCTTCAAGGCCGAGCTTTAAATCTTCTATATCCGCTTTTAATACTTTATTACGCTTGATCAGCTTTTCGTTTGTTTGTTGATGCGATGCTACCGCATTTTTTAGACGGGTGTAGTCTTGCACACCATTATGGCCAAACCAAAGTCTATACTGAATAAAAAGTGCTAAGCACAACAAGCCAAATTGAAAAAATCGCATTAAACACTCCTTATTTTAATTTTGAATTGTAAGCTTTACGCCAATGGCCGCTTAACATTGCGCCAATTAATATTGGCAGCCAATAACATTTCCCGTAACGATAATACCCGTGGCGTACTGCGCTTAGAAAACTGCCACTGGTGGCCACAACACGCCGCAGCAAGCGTTGCTTTATTGGGTTTGAGTAATTGCGCACTTTGCTGCTCAAGCCCTTGGCCTAAAAAATCAAACCAGCCAAGCTCATTGCAATGAACCTGTGTTTTAGTTACTTGATCAATGCTGTCTATTCTAACCCGAATTTGGCCGTGATTTTGTAATAATACAGGAATAATCAGCCCAACTTTGGCATAGACTTGATAAAAAAGTTCATTCGCTGAAGAATTAACTTCTGGCGGAGTTGGTTTTTGCTTTTCAAGCCACCCACCATTTTGCGCATCGAGCGTAAAAGGCGATGTTGCATTAGCCACCCGTGTTGCGGCACGTTCAATGTAATAAGGCAGGCTTTTTAATTGCCTGCGTAAACGATCACCATTAGGTTCAGCCACTAAGCGCTGCACCTCACGCTGATAAAAGGCATTACATAATTGTGCATAAAGCACTTTTTGTGCATCAGTTTGCCACATTTCAACTTGTTGGTTTGTGTCAAACTGCTTATTTTTACTGACCAATCGCTGTACTCAAAAACACCTTAATAGATGTTTTATAACACAGTAATGCACAGTTTTTAAGCACCGATTGTTAGGGCTTTTCGCCTAATTTCGCAATGCCTGATTCTAAAAATTGCACAACCGTATTACGTTTTTTTCCAATTAATAAACTGCCATCGGCTAAAAACATAAAGTTTTGCCAGTTGCGTTTAAACACATCAAAGCTCGTTTCAATAATATTATCGCGCGCCATACAAAAATAAACGGTGGTGTTAGCCTGCCAGTCTAGGTAGTTTAAAATAGCGTCAGGAAATTGGGGAGCTTCGCTTTCCCATGCGTCTTCCCAATTTACTTCTTGGCTAAAGTTTTGCTCTTGCGCGCACCAATCGGTTTTATCAAAAAAGTCAGGATGATCATGTTCACGACTCACCATAGTTGTCCATAGCACTGCAGCACGCTCGCTGGTCATCGGTTTAATATTAGCTGCATCAATATCTGAAACCGGAATATCTTTGTGGCGAAATACCCAGGCTTTTTTGTAATCATCAAGAGAAATATAATTCATAGTATTGGCGTATTCTTTGGCATAATAAAAAGCGAAGGCAAATTATACAAGATAACAGACTATGACTACAGCACTAAAACTGGGTTTATATCAACACTACAAAGGCCCACAATATAAAGTTATACATGTGGCAACTCACAGCGAAACCAACGAGCAATTGGTTATTTACCAAGCCTTATACGGTGAATACGGCATATGGGCACGCCCACTAAGTATGTTTACTGAAACCGTTGAAAAAGACGGTAAAACGATTGCGCGTTTTGCCTACCTTGGTGAAGCCGATTAACTATGGCATTATAACGCATAATAATTACTGCTCAGACCAGATAAAGGATAACCCGTGCAATTTAATTCTACTGATAATTACATCGCAAGCTCAGCATTAAAACAGGCCGTAAACGCCGCTATTATGCTGCAAAAGCCGCTTTTAATTAAAGGCGAGCCGGGCACAGGTAAAACCATGTTGGCTGAAGAGCTGGCAAAAAGTTTAGATACAGAGCTTATTCAGTGGCATATAAAATCAACCACTAAAGCGCAGCAAGGTTTGTACGAGTACGATGCCGTATCACGACTACGCGACAGCCAGCTAGGTGATGAGCGCGTTCACAATATTAGTAACTACATAGTTAAAGGTAAGCTGTGGCAAGCCTTCATGTACGCTGAGCTAAACGGAAAACGCCCAGTACTCCTGATTGACGAAATAGACAAAGCCGATATTGAGTTTCCAAACGATTTACTACTCGAACTCGATAAAATGGAATTTCATGTATACGAAACCGGTGAGCGCATTGTGGCCAAAGAGCGCCCTATTGTGATCATCACATCAAACAATGAAAAAGAGCTGCCTGATGCGTTTTTACGCCGCTGCTTTTTCCATTATATTGATTTTCCAAATAGCGACGAAATGCAGCAAATTATTGATGTGCACTACCCGCATGTTAAACAAGATTTAGTTCGCCAAGCGCTAGAAGTATTTTTTAACTTACGCGAAGCCAATGGCCTTAAAAAGAAGCCATCCACCAGCGAGTTACTGGATTGGTTAAAACTATTAATGGCTGAAGATATAGATGCCAAAACCCTTCATGACAAAGCGCAAAAAGGCGGCTTAATGCCGATGTTTGGCGCGCTACTTAAAAACGAGCAAGACATAAGCCTAATCGAAAAGCTCGCGTTTATGAGCCGTCGCTAATATGTTGGTACAGTTTTTTTTCACGCTACGCAAATACCGCTTACCCGTGAGCCTGCGCGAACTGCTCGATTTAATAAACGCTTTAAAACAAGGCGTTATATTTGCTGATGTGGACGCGTTTTATCATTTAGCGCGCACCATAATGGTAAAAGACGAAACGCACTTTGATCGATTCGATAAAGCCTTTAGCGATTACTTTAGCGGTATTGCCGACTTAGACCTGCTCGAGAGCTTAAAACAGCAACACAACTTACCTGAAGATTGGTTGCGCAAAGAGTTTGAAAAGCACCTAAGCGATGAAGAAAAAGCCCAACTAAAAGCCATGGGCGGGCTCGACGAGCTAATGAAAACCCTCAAAGAGCGTTTAGAAGAACAGCAAAAACGCCACGCTGGCGGCAATAAGTGGGTAGGTACCGGCGGCACCTCGCCTTTTGGGGCATACGGCTATAACCCTGAGGGCATACGCATTGGTCAAGACGGCAACCGCAATCGCCAAGCGGTAAAAGTGTGGGATAAGCGCGAATACCGTAACCTCGATTCTGACCGCGAAATTGGCTCACGCACTATAAAGCTGGCCCTTAAAAAACTACGCAAATTTGCCCGCACTGGCGCAAGCGACACCCTTGATTTAAACGAAACCATACGCGCGACCGCCAAACAAGGTGGCATGCTGGATGTAAAAATGGCACCCGAGCGCCACAACGCGGTAAAAGTATTGATGCTGTTTGATATTGGCGGCTCAATGGATGACTACATTCATACCTGTGAAGAATTATTTAGCGCCGCCCACAGCGAGTTCAAACATTTAGAGTTTTACTACTTTCATAACTGTTTATACGAACATGTTTGGCAAGATAACCAACGCCGCCACTCAAACGTTATTGACACCATGACGCTGATCAACAAGTTTACCAGCGACTACAAAGTTATATTTGTCGGTGATGCCACTATGGGCCCGTATGAAATTGCCTATCCTGGCGGCTCAGTAGAGCATTGGAATGAAGAACCCGGCAGCGCGTGGCTGGCACGAATCACTAATCACTTTGATAAAGTCGCGTGGCTCAACCCACAACCGGTTGAACACTGGCCGTATTATCAATCAATTGATTTTATAAAGCAGCTGATGGATAACAGAATGTACCCGCTGAGTTTAGATGGAATAAGTAGCGCGATAAAAGAGCTGAGTTAAATGTTAATTTACGACAGCTCAGCGCTAGCAGCAGAGCTTCGGGCGTGAACCCATAACTTTGTTGGGTGGCGCCTTCGGCTTAACCAACCTACCTTTGATGTAGGTCGAATAAGTGGCGAAGCCACGCCATCCGACAAAATGATCGATGTACCAGAAACAATTCGATGCACCACTTTTTAGATCACCTCCTGAGTATGACTGAGTTATTACTCAGGAAGCACTTCAATATTTACAATATCGTCTTTTGTAACTGCAATAGATTGATAACCATCCTGATCAAAAGTGCAAGCTTCTGGGTTTATAAGCTTGTGATAAGATGAAACTAAAATTTTACCCCATGGGTACTCAGTAAAAGTTTTCACTTTTGATGGATTTAAAGCACAGCGAATAAGAAGAGGTTTACCAATTTCCGACAACTTCATACCGATAGAGTCGTCGAAATCAAAACACATCATAACCTGCTCACCGCCATATAAACCGATTAAAAATTTCGAACCACTATTACCTAGAGCTACTTCAGTAAAATTAAAAAATATTCGTTTATCTCTAGCTGGGCAATATTCTTCAGTGAAAAAATCGCTCCAACAACTCTTAATAAAGTCAATTTCATTTAAAGAAAACCGATGAGCATGTTCTGTTAGGAAGGTATTCCTAATCTCACTTCCATTTCTGACAAGGAGTCCTCTTTCTTTTATTTGCTCAGGAATGGCCCTTGTATAATGAATACCGACAACTTTTCTTTCCGAGCAGTGTTTATCAATATCTTTTACTAACTCGAGGACACAACTGTATTTAAACATACTTTCCAAGTGGTAATGTTTACGGCATAGCTCGTCTAATGTTCTTAATCTATCAGTAAATGCATTTGGTAATCTTAAGGGCTTAGTAAGGTCAATAACCATATAAAAAGTTAGTTCCTTTAATCCATAATATTAACTAAATAAACTTACACATTCCAAACCCTAAAACATCTCCATCGCGCTTTACATAGCCATATTGTGCGTAAAAACTTTCTTTCCCGTAATGATCTGCTTTAATCAAACAGGACACTTTAATAATGGAATATAATCCAATTATTGAGGTGTTAAATGACAAAA